>NZ_KV794800.1:8032-20266 GCF_001808895.1 Corynebacterium sp. HMSC070E08 | reverse complement strand
TTTCATAGCCTTTAATTCCGGCTAGGGCTCGGTGTTTGGCGGCAAGAGCGTAGTTGACCTTCTTGTTTGAGGCGGAAAGATCGATATAGCGGTTGCGCTTGATTGCGATATCGCCGTCAACAGCGCGTTTGGCTTTCGCTATTTGCTTGCCGATTCCGCGCAGGCTGCGTCTAGCCCGAACATGGGAGTGCTGGAAGTGAGTCCTACAGCGGTGTCACAACCGGATGCAAGTGGGGGCGGCTGAAGAACTACGGCGAGAAACTCGTCGAGAACATCGTCCAAGCAGTCGCTCGTGACCTACTCGTCCATGCCATGACACTCGACGCAGACGGGTACGAATGCGACTACTACCGCAAAGATTAGACGCGCCAGAGAGGCAACTCGCCCCAGCTGTCAGGTGCTCCTGTGCGAGAAAACGGCACGATGGGATTGTGCGGGTAGGTGTGGAACAGCTTCGGTAGCCGGTCGGCTGGAGACAATTCCAGTTGGCGCTGCAAGTATTGGATAAGGGAGAGCTGCCCGAACACGCGATTCATTCCTTCAGCTACCGGAGCCAGCCTGACGTCATTGTTCAGTTTCGGTTTGATGTCGTAAACACGGTTGAACATCCTTGCATGATGAGCTGCGTAATTACGCAGAATATTCAAGGATTTCAGCCATGATTCAAGCTGAGGACCAGTTAGGCCGCAGGGCTCGGCAATCCGTTTGCGCACGATATTGGGCGACATGCCGTACAGGTACGACAGCATCCCCCAATCCATGATTTCGACAGCCGCCCAGATGGGTAGAGTCCCGCCATATTTGGATTTGTGGTGGGCGACGAAGTCCTCCTTCGACGCTTTCAATGCCGACTGGTACTTTCTCAGCCACACCTCGTGCACGCTACGCCCGTCTTTGTTTCGCTGCCGTGCCCGGGCGCTCAAACGCTGGGGATCCAAATAGATCAGCGGGTCAAGGCGACCCAGCTCGTGACCGAGCTTGGTTCGAATAGCCAACTCCACGCGATCAAGCTCGATGAACACGCTGTGGCGCAATTGTTCGTCAAACCCATAGAGGGCTACCACCAGGTCAAACGATGCTCCCTCAACGAATTCATCTCGGGCAGTGCCGTCGTCTTGGGAGAAACGGCGCATCGGGTACCAGTATCCGGACAAGCGGTAGTAGTTCAATTGAGCCAGCAGCGTCTCAGCATGCTTGGGATCATCCACTCGCACCCCACGCTGACGAAGCAATTCGACCTGTTCACCGTAGGTCTTGAACTGCTTCACCTGCTCCACGCACACCCCTGTTTGATACAAAAACGAAGACCGGCCCTGGACTCCCATTGAGGCGGGCAGCGGAACCGGTCATGTTGACTACGAGGTTACCTGGTTGATGACGCCGAGGCAAGAGCACGGGACATGGAGCCATCGGTACGATCCGAACCATCACCTCGGGCGGACAGGTCCTGTTCTGCGGCTGGGACGTGGCGACCGCCCTCGGCTACGCCAACACGAAAGATGCCCTGGCGCGTCATTGCAGGGGGTCGTTAATCACTACCCCCTTGAAACGGCTGGTGGCATCCAGCAGGTCAGGTTTACCAGCGAAGGTGTCCTATTACGACGTGGTGCTGGCGTCGCCGTCGCTGATCACCACCACCGAGATCGCCAAGGACTACGGCCTGTCGGCGAAGAAGCTCAACCAGATTCTGCGCGGGGAGCAGGTGCAGTTTCACCAGCCCGGGCGTTGGTTCCTCTACGCCAAGTTTACTGAGAAGGGTTACACCCAGTCCAAGACGTACGAGTACGACGAGGGCAAGACCTGCACCCACATGTACTGGACGCAGAAAGGCCGCCTGTTCATCTATGACCTGTTGAAGAACATCCGTGGCCTGCTGCCGGTGGTCGAGCGTGAAGGCGAGGACGCCAGATGACCACCACTGCGCTTCTTGATATCGGAATACCGAAGAAGAACGTCGAAGGATACCCTGACCCGACCTGCTACCGGGCCCTGAAAGCGATTCAGCGCGCCGAGATCGACTGGGCTCACCAGATGGACATCCCGAACCACCACCAGATCACCGACCAAGCCGGGCTGGAGCAGGTGGCCAGGTTGGATCACGTCGCCGCAACCTACACCAACGACCGGCGCTCGTCTGCGAGCTTCATTTCCTCGGACTGTGTCGTGATGGACATCGACAACGACCACACCGAGGAATCATCCAACTGGGTGACACTGGAGAAGCTCGCCGAGTTGATAGCGGGTGTGGTGTTCATGACCGCCACTTCCCGTAACCACCAGAAGGCGAAAGGCGTGCTGGCGGCTAGGTTCGGTTTCTTTGATCAGCAGGCGTTGGATGCCGGACGGTTCATCTACGGAACCACAAACGGGCCCTCGGCAGGCTGGCGTTCATAAAGCTAGGAGTCGATCTTAGTGTTGGTGGCAATCGAATGTGTCCGGTACGCCCACTAATGTTGATTAATGGATTCACTATTCCCCATCATTACGCAGACCCAAGGAGAACCAACCCATGACGCACCGCGCAGACGCAGGGCTTGAGCCGGCTCGGGAAACGTCGGCGGCGCAGACGTCGTTTGTGCCGCAGCCAGGAAACCAGGAGGCGCGCCGGGCGGACCTGCGCCGCTGGAAGGCGATTGCGCTGTCCTTCCTGATTGGTGCGGCGGTGATCTTTTTGGGGTGCTCGTGGTGGCAGGCGTCGGCAAGCGGGGCTCCCGTCTGGGTGGGCTACGTGCGCGCGGCAGCGGAGGCAGGAATGGTCGGTGGACTGGCGGACTGGTTCGCGGTGACCGCGCTGTTCCGCCGCCCCATGGGGCTGCCCATCCCGCACACCGCGCTCATCCCCAACAACAAGGACCGCGTGGGTGATGCGCTCAAGGACTTCGTGGAGGAGAACTTCCTCACCGCGGATGCACTCAGCGCCAAGGTGCGGGAGGCGGAGATACCGCTGTGGCTGGCGCGCCAGGGCGTGGAGCCTGGGCGGGCGGAGGAGGTCTCCGCGTGGATTGGTGAGCGCGCAGCCAGCGTGGTCGCAGACCTAGACCCGGCGGAGGCAGAGCAGTTCATCCGCACCCAAGTCATGGACCGTCTGGCAGAGCCGGAGTGGGGCCCGCCGCTGGGGCGCCTGCTGGAGGGCTATATCGCGGAAGGCAAGGCGCGGCCGCTGGAAGATGACCTCATTGAGTGGGCGCACGGCAAGATCCTCGGCATGGAATCCACGGTGGTCACCGCCATTGATGAGCGCATGCCCGGCTGGGCGCCGCGCTTTGCCCGCGAGATGGTGGGGGAGAAGGTCTACGCCGAGCTTGTGGAATTCGCCGATGAGGTCCGCCGCAACGGCAACCACGAAGCCCGCCTGGCCATTCGCCGCAACCTGTCCAAGCTGGCTTCGGACCTGCAGTGGGATGAGGACATGCGCGGGCGCATCGAAGGCATCAAGCAGGAGATGCTGGCCTCCGATCAGGCGCAGAAGGCGCCGGCGGCGATGTGGGCGACGGTCTCCTCCACGCTCATTGAACAGCTCACCGACCCAGAGTCCTTCCTGCGCCAGAAGATCACCGCCAAGGTGAAGGAATTGGCGCACCGCCTGCTGGAGGATTCCGAGTTCCTGGCCCAGGCCAACGAGCTGGTGGACAAGGCCGCGCGCTACGCGGTGGAGAAATTCGCCCCGGAGATCATCGCGATTATTCCGGAGACCATTAAGCGCTGGGATGCCCAGGAGGCTTCCGAGAATATCGAGCTCATGGTGGGCAAGGACCTGCAGTTCATCCGCCTCAACGGCACGGTTGTGGGTGCGCTGGCGGGGTTGGTTATCTACACTGTTAATCATCTGCTTTTTGGCGTCTAACAAGGAGTGACGACCATGTCCGTATTTGACTCAATCAAGAATGCCGGTTCCTCTGCTTTTGATGTGGCCAAGGATTTTGGTGGCCGTTTCAAGGAGGAGCGCCAGAACCAAGCCCAGAGCGCGCAGGCGGATCGCATTGCCCGCGCCGCCGATGAGGCGGGCATGGGTGATGGCACCGCGAAGGAAGAGTCCTTCTTTGACCGCGTGACCTCCACGGCCAAGAACATTGGGGAGTCTGTGTCCTCCGCAGCGCGCGAGACCCGCAACTCGGAGTCTTTTGAAAAGGCCCGTGAGGATTTCACCACGGCCTTCAACGAGACCCGTGAGGGTGTTCAGGGCGCTATCAACAACGCCAAGGAGCAGCGCGCGGAGGGCAAGCATGCCCAGCAGCCGCAAGAGCCGCAGAGCCCGCGCAACCCCTACGCACAGAAGCCGAATGACGATGTCATTGACGGCGAAGTAGTTGACGAGAACTAGTTAGTCTTTCTTGATGCACACTTTTCTTAACATTATTGCGTCGATACCGCACTACATTTTCATCGCGGTATCTCTCTTCGCCCTCTTTGGTGCCGTCCTAGCGGCGATGACGCGGGAGGATGCCTTCCGCGCCGGTGACCGCCAGAACAAGTGGGTATGGGTCGGCCTGCTCTTCGGCTCCGCCCTGTTGATGAACCTGCCGCTGCCTTTTGTCAGCTGGATTGGTGCCATCATCACCGGCGTGTATTGGTTTGACGTGCGCCCGCAGCTCAAGGCCATCATCAACGGCGATTATTCCTACTAATGCTGAATCTGCTTGAGGCCTCCGTGGAGGAGGTGCGAACCCAGTCGGCGGGGCAACAGCGAGTGCTGGTCTCCCCGCACCACGTGCTTGCCGCTGAGGGCGCCGAGCACGTTATTGCTGTTGCCGGTTATCCCACCGGCCGCCACCACTCCTTGGTGAAGGCGGCGGAGGCGCGGCTGGCCGTGCAATCAGGTGCCGCCGAGGTGTGGGTTGCGGTGGATGCGCTGCTCGGGGATGCCACCTCGCTCCTCTCCGAGCTCGTCACTCTCCGCGAGGCCTGCCCGCTGCCCGTGCGCTTGGGGCTCATTCTTCCTGAGCGTCCGGCTCTGCCGTTGCCGGAGTATGCGCGTGCTGCCGAGCAAGCGGGCTATCAGTGCCTCATTGAAACGGGCTCCGTCGTTTCAGACGACGAAGCCCTGGATACGCAGCTCTCCATAGAGAGCCTTTAATTCTTAATTAGCCGGTGCCTGCTGTGCTGGCGCGGTGGCGGAATCGAGTTCGCTCATTGGAACGTCGTGGCCAATGAGGGTGAGCGTCAGTTCCCCAGCCCCAACATCCACGGATTCAAAGGTCAGCTGCTGGCCCGCGAGCTGTTCCTCCATGCCTTCGGCCAAGGCATTCGAGATCGCGGAGGTCGCCTGCTCGGGCAGGTCGAAGCCGAAGAGCGATGCTTCCTTCGCATCGATGGCGAGCTTGCCGTCGCGAGCCTCCGGCTTGAGCGAGAGCGTGGCTAGGCCACCGGCAAATTCCACCTCGAGGTCGTCCTCGGCATCGTTGGCGGTAATCGCGGTGACCACCAGGTTGCCCAAGGCGTCATAGCCGGACTGCTCAGCAATGGCCTTTTGGAAGCTGGCGAGCAGGAACTGATCCGGCACCGTCGTCGAAGCCCGCAGCGTGCCCGCAACCGGCTCCTTGGACAGCGTCATGTCTTCGACGTGCACATCAGCGGCCGGTTGGCCGGTGATGGTGGTGCCCTCAATCTTCAGCGTGGACGGGGTCTTCATATCCATCTGCGGAATCTTGCCGTTGAGCAAACCAAAGACCATAGGGCTGGCACCAAAGCTCACCTCCGGTTCCTCGGAGGTCTCCACGCCCTGCTCCTTGGCGGACTGGGTAAATTGGCTCTTCATCTGAGAACCCAAGAACCAGCGCAGGCCGAGCTCAGCAAGCAAGATGATGAGCAGGAGCGTCACCAGTACGCCGATGAAAATTTTCCAGGCCGTCGAGGCGGGAGATTTAGAAGAAGCCATGACTACTAGTGTGGCGCACTGGATTAAAGTTGGCCAACTACCAGGTCCCAATCCACTGTGAGAACGTTGTCCCGCAGGCGGCGGTTCACCGGGTGGATGGGGACTGTCTGCCGGAGTTCTTCGCGCGCCATGCGCCAGCGCACCCGCGGGCCATATGGAGACCAGCCGGCGGCGCGGTCCCAGGCGGCGTCGGCCGCTTGCAAGAGCTCGTGGATCGGTTCACCCGGCACGTTGCGGTGGATGAGGATTTTGGGAAGGCGCTCCGCAATATCGCTGGGGCGCTCCACGTCGAAGGGATCCCAGGCGAGGGTCAGCGTGCGCGGGCCGGAGGCGTCGAGAAGCACCCAGGCCTATCTGCGTCCCAGCTCGTCGCAGGTTCCCTCCACGAAGTAGCCGCCGGGAGCCAAGCGTGAAGTCACCGTGTTCCAGGCTTTCTCCACCTGGTCGACGTCGTACTGGCGCAGCACATTGAAGGCGCGCACCAGCTGCGGGCGGTAGCCGGCAAGCTCGAAGCCGCCGAGCTCGAAGCTGACACCATCGCGCGGCGGCAGGACGCGCTCGGGGGAAATCTCTAGGCCCGTTACCCGGGTATGCGGGTTAACGCTGCGCAGCCAGCCGGCCCACTCCACGGTGGTGGTGTGGGAAGCGCCGTAGCCGACGTCGAGAGCCAGCGGCTTACTCGTGGAGCGCAACAGCGAGGAGATCTCCGGGTGCGCCACCATCCACCGATCGCAGCGGCGCAGGCGGTTGGGGTTGGTGGTGCCGCGGGTAACAACGCCAAAAGGCCGACCAGCGCTTTCCTGAGCCTTCAGGTTATGCGCGTGATCGGCCATGGCAACAACTGTGGTGTAGGGAGTTGTTTAGAGGTTGTTGGAGATCCACTCTTCGGTGAGCTTGCCCTCGTTGGTGTAGAGCTCCTGCAGAGCTTCAGCGACCTTCGGCTCGATGGCAGCGCCCATCATCGGGATGTTGACGGAAACCTCGGTGACGTAATCCAGAACGGTGGTCTCATCCTGGGCCTTGTAGGTGATGTCACCCTTGAAGTCGACCGGGGTGCCCTTGACGTCAGCGGTGAAGGAGACGGAAATCTGATTGTCCACCAGCTCGCCGATGGTCACGGTGCGCTTTTCCTTCAGGTCCTGGGAGACCATGGCGCGAACGGCCTCCGGAAGGAGGGAGGTCGGAAGAATCTCGTAGAGCACAGCGGTGTTGCCAGTGAACTCGTGCACGGTACCCGGTTCCGGGGACAGCTTGGCCACGATGAAGTCCCAGTACTCCCGTGTGGTCAGTGCCTTGTGCACCTTATCGATGGGCTGGTTGATGATAACGGTGTTTTCGCTACGGGTTGACATGAGTTACAGACTACCTTGGTAGACGTGCTAGATAAATTCCTGACCCTCGCTGACATTGACGGAGTCACTCTGGATTCCGAGACCACCTTCGCCGATCTCACGACGCTGCGCATCGGTGGTGCACCGCTGGTGACGGTGCGCTGCGCCAGCGCTGAGGCCGCTATCGCTGCGTTGGCCACGCTTGACGAGTCCTCCCAGGACTACCTCGTTGTCGGCGGCGGCTCCAACCTCGTGGTGGCGGAAGGCCAGTTGGATGTTGTGGTCGTGGTGCTTGACTTCGAGGACATCGACGTCACCGTGGCCAACGGCCTCGTGCGCGCTGATGCGGGCGCGGTGTGGGATGACGTCGTGGCCCTGACCGTGGAGTGCGGTCTGGGCGGCATCGAGTGCCTTTCCGGCATCCCGGGCAATGCGGGTGCCGTGCCGGTGCAGAACGTGGGCGCATACGGCGCTGAGACCTCCGACGTCCTCACGCAGGTCTACCTTTATGAGCGCGCTACCCGCACGGCGACGTGGGTACCGGCGGAAGAATTAGAGCTGGCCTATCGCTACTCCAACCTGAAGTTCACCGGACGTGGAGTGGTGCTGGCCATCGAACTGCAGCTGACCACCGATGGACTGTCCAAGCCCCTGCGCTTTGGCCAGCTCACCCAGACCCCCGGTGAGCGCCGCCCTGTTGCCGAAGTCCGCGAAGAAGTACTAAAGCTGCGCCGCAGCAAGGGAATGGTGCTCGACCCAGAAGACCACGACACCTGGTCAGCCGGCTCCTTCTTCACCAACCCCATCGTGGAGCCCCAACTTGCCGATTCCATCCAAGCCACCGTCCGCGCTTCCCGTGGCGATGAGGATGCGGACCGCATGCCGCGCCACGTGGTGGATGGAACCACCACGTCGGGAGGGGATACCGCGTCGGGAGAGGATGCCGCGGCAGAGAAAAAGGAAAAGCTTTCTGCTGCTTGGCTCATCGAGCGAGCCGGCTTTGCCAAGGGCTATCCGGGTGAAGAGTCCGGTGCGCGGGCAACCCTGTCCACCAAGCACACCCTGGCGCTGACCAACCGCGGTGAGGCCACCGCAGATGATATCGTTGCGCTGGCCCGCGAGATCCGCGCCGGGGTTCAGAAGGCCTTCGGGGTGACGCTGGAGCCGGAGCCCATCTGGCTGGGTGTGAGCATTTAAGGAGGACCTGGGTGGCTAGGCCATGACGTTGAGCCATTCATCCTTCGCCGCGAGGAAATTGCGTGCAGCCTCCTGCGCGCCCTCGAGCGAGTGGTGGGCGCCCCAGCCGCACTGCACCTCGTTGGCGGCGGGAACTTCGGTGGCATTGAGGATGTCATTGAGCGCACCCTCGACAGCGCGGAGCAGCTCATCCTGCTCCATGCCGTTGGTGATGGCGTAGAAACCGGTGCGGCACCCCATTGGTGCAAAACCGATGAGCTTGTCGGTGTAGTTGCGCATGAAGTTGGCCATCATGTGCTCCACCGAGTGGATTGCCTCGGTGCCGAGGTGCTCCTTGTTGGGCTGGCAGAAGCGCAGGTCATACTTGATAATCTCGACCCCGCCGCCCAGGTCGGTGCGGTCGGCGACGCGGATATAGGGGGCGTCGACAAGCCGGTGGTCAAGCTCGAAGGACTTTACGTTGATCGTGTTCTCGGAGTTCTTCTCAGTCATGCTTTCCCAGTGTAACCACGGCTTAGCCTGTGGCCCGAGTGTCCTTCCCCTGAATGCGGGCTGTGCCGCATACGCTGGTCAGATATGAGCGAAGAGGAGATTGGAGGCAACGCTATTCCGGCCGAAGAGCCAGAGACCATCGTGCCGTTTAAGAGCTCGACCATCCTGGAGGTCCAGGGCCACGATGAGGAGCGCGACCCTTTCTCCAGGGACAACCGGCTCCGCAAGGAGAGCTGGGGGCTGATCATCCGCCGCACGTGGAATGACTTTTTCCACGATGCCTTCATGGACCGTGCCGCCGGGATGACCTACTTCACGCTCATGGCTTTTGCACCAACGGTGCTGGCCGCCTACTCCATTGTCACGCTCATCTTCTCCTCCCGCCAAGAGGAAGTGGAGCAGCTGACTTCTGAGTTCATTGAGCAGTACGTCCCCGGTTCGCTTTCTGAGCAAGCCCACATGATTGTCGGCACGATTATCGGCTCCAGCGCGCAGGGCACGTTGGCGCTGATCATCTCCCTGGCCATTTCGCTGTTTTCTGCCTCGGCGTATGTGCGGGCCTTCTCGCGGACAGCCAATACCGTGTACGGCCGGGTGGAGGGCCGCGGCATCATCCGCACGTGGGCGCTAATGTGGGGGTTGACAGCAGTCATCGTGGTCGGCGCGGTCATCGTGCTTTTTGCCAACTTGCTGCGTGATGCAGTTCTTAATGAGGGGCTGATTCCGCTTGCTCGCAACGTAGGACTAGAAGATGCCGCCACGTACTTGGTGCGAATCTTTCTCCCAGTGTGGAACTGGCTGCGCTTTCCCGTCACTGTGATCGTGGTACTCACGCTCATTGCGGTGCTTTATCACTTCGGCCCCAACGTGCGGCCCGGGCGCTTTAGGTGGATTACCTATGGTTCCGTGGTGGCGCTCGTGGGCACGGTTGCGTCTTGGGGCTTGGTAGGCCTCTACCTGAAGTACTTTGCTGCGGCCAGCGCCTATGGTGCGCTAAGTACCGTCATGGCGGTGTTCATGGCCATGTGGTTGATGAACACCGTGCTCATCGTCGGCATCAAGATTGATGCTGAGGTGTTGCGTGCCAAGGAACTGCAACTGGGGCTACACTCCGAGCGTTTTATCCAAGCCCCGCCGCGCTCTGATAGCTCCTCTCAAGCTCAGGCCCGCGCCCAAGAGAACCTGGAGCAGAGGGCGCGAGAGATTTCAGACAACGCGCGGCAGGAACAGAACGAGGCGGCAGAAGAGCCAGAGGAAGCAGGGGAAAAACGCGCCTAGATGCCAAAACCTTGCCCCCGCGCCTGCATGGATCGGCGCTAAGTTTGGCAGATAGGGCACCTGTGAAGCCTCCCGGAGGTAACGCTGCCTACTTCAGAGCGAGGTGGAAGGGAATCTCGGTGCCCGGCACGACGATACCGAACGCGCCGTCTTCCGCGCCGTCCTCAGGCACGCTGACAGCCACTCGGCCGGTACGTTTCTCCTGCGGCTGGAAGGGAGTGTCTACGTCGATAAACCCATTGACATCCCACATGAGGGGCTGCCCATTCGACTCCTCGCCCGGGCCAAAGTAGAGGAACGCCATTTCCGAGCCGGCGTCGTTCTCGTTGCCCACGTACGTCAAGGTCAAATCAAAGACCAGGTATTTCTTCCCCTCGTCTGGCTGCTTATAGGAAGGGTCCGCCGCCATGACTTCGTCTGTGCCATCGAAGTTGAGGTTGCTGACATCAACGTGCCATTCCGGTCCTTTCAGCGTTGTGTTGAGCGGTAGCGGGTTAGAACGCGAACCGGGTGTGCCTTCCTCAAGGACTTGGTTGCCGTTCTCGTCAGGAACGCTGTTGTAGTATTCCGTCGCTGTCGGGGTGGGAGAGTCCGAGCTGTCCAGCGTCTCCTCCTCATCCCAAGGTCGCACCGTCGTGCCCACGACAGAACTTGATATTCCGGGAGTTTGCGTAGTGTCTGGAAGAGACCCGATGAATTTTACGGCCATGAAGAAGAAAAAGACTACCAAGGCGATCAAGCTGCCCACCACAGTAATGATCAGAGCGACTGCTCCCCACGCAGTTGACTGGTTGCTGAGGAAGAGTGAGACCGCGCCGGTAATAAGCGCTACGAGGAGCATGATCCAGCCTGCGGCGTAGATGGCGGGGATACAGGCGATGATTGTGCCCAGTACGGCGAGCACCGTGGCGATGATTCCAACGACGGACTTTTTCTTAGGTGGCTCTGGCTGGGGCTGTGCAGCCCCGTAGCCGCCGCCAGGATTGTTATGGGGAGTGCCTGAGGGTGGGAAAGGCTGGTTGGCATAGGGGTTCTGCTGCGGACCCCCGTGCTGGTGCGGCCTCTGCTGACCGGGGCGTGGGGGTGGAGTGTGCGGCGGATACGGAGGTTGGGTCATGAGTAGCTTCTTTCAGGAGAGCGTCCGATGAGTCCCGATAATAATCGCTGCATGGCTACCGCACCTGGGAAAGCAGTTAGCCGGGGAGCGCTCCTAACTGCCCAAACGCTGTCACTGCGCAGATTCTTCCGCTACCCGGCGGTGGCCCGCAGTTTTGTCTTGCCTGCGCTTATTGAGGAGGGCCGAGGCGAGGAACCCAAACCCCATAACCGTTGTGCCCTTGGTTGACCACTCGTAGTCAGCGAAGAGCCAACCGATAAGGGAAAGGACGCTGAGTGAGCCGACAGCTGTCATGAGGAATTTCTCGATATCCACGCTTCACCCCTGGTTCCTGGAAGTCTCGCAATTAAGTAAACGGTGCCTTATGCGAAAACTATCACGAGGCGAGGGGCGCAAGCAGAAAAGAAGCCGAGGAGGCCCGCTTCTGAGCGGACGTCCTCGGCTTGCTGTTAGACCTTCTTCTCTGAAGGGGCGGCCTTAGGCGGAGGGGTAGGTGCCGTCATCGGTGAGGCGCACGGTGTCGTCGAGAAGCATGGCAATCTCTGCGGCCTTGGCATCCTGTGCCGGGAGGCGGCGGCCTTCGATGACCTCGAAGAGCGGGGCGCGGCCCAGCATGCCGGCCTCAAAGTGGGCGCGGCCAGCACGCAGGCGCTGCTCGGCACGCTCACGCCACGAGGAGGCGGCAACCGCCCCGCGCTGCTGGGATACGGCCTGTTCAAACACGCCTGGGTGGGCGTAGACGATGAGCGCGCTGACGTGGCCGAAGCCGAGCGAGGTCAGTGCCGCGGCCTTCACGCTGTGGCCTGCCGCAGCGAGGTCCAGCGGGGAGCGCAGCCACACCAGGTTCGGCGCCTTCGGAGCGATGAGCGGGTCGACGCAGCCCAGGGACACGTTCGCCGGGATGCGGTGCGTGCGGAAGACGTCGATGATACCGCCGGTCTGGA
>NZ_KV794800.1:0-7932 GCF_001808895.1 Corynebacterium sp. HMSC070E08 | reverse complement strand
CACCCGCCTTGGAGTGGCCGGTGAGCGTCTTTTGGGAGATGACGAACATCGGTTGATCCGCGTCGCGCCCGATGGCCGGCCACAGGATGGAGTGCAGCTCGGACTCGTTCGGGTCGTTGGCGCGGGAGATGAAGCGCTCGTCGATGCCGCCGGCGACCACGACGTCGGCCTTGCCCAGTGCACTCTTGCTGCATAACCAAGATAAAGATCCAGCCCACTCTCGACTAGGGCGAGGCGGGCTGAACGATTAAACGAAGCTTGTCACGGCGCACGACACCCCGCCAGACGGACGAACAAATGAGCAGGCAGTGAATGCGGTTGAATGGACGGTGTCAAGTTTTCGTGGCTGGGTGAATTTCCTTGCATCATTAATTGCTTGTAGAAATCGCGTACATCGTGTAGGTTCACACGCAGCACTAACAGCCCGAAAGAAGAACGAGAAAGCTAAAGGAGGCGAACCGCGATGATGACCCATAACAATCAGCCGCTAGGACGCTTCTTTAAGCAACTCTTCTAATAGGCTGACTTGACCATTTCCCGGGAAAGCGGCCCTGCTTATCCCGGACGTTGGTGCCAGCCGCGCGACCCGCGCGCACAACTCACAAGTCAGCCGCCCAAGCAGGCCCTTTCTCACGAACTGCGTTACGTAAACGCAGAGAAAGGCTCTCTTATGCGCCTGCACAACTTCGCCTCCATTGTTGAAGACAAGACGGTGGCGCAGGCACAACTCGTCGCTGACCTGCCCTTCGTCTACCCACACGTGGCGCTCATGCCTGATGCCCACTTTGGCAAGGGCTCCTCGGTCGGCACCGTCTTCGGCACGCTGCGTGCCGTCATCCCGGCGGCCGTCGGCGTGGACATCGGCTGCGGCATGATTGCCGTGCGGACCCACCTCACGCACGCGGATATCCAGGACTTCGCGCTCGAGGACCTGCGCACCGCAGTCGAAGACTCCATTCCGCTCTCGCCCGGCAATTACAACGGTTGGATCATGGACCCGCGCACCGAGGCTCGTACGCGTGAGCTCGCGCAGCTGGCCCAGGACACCGGCGTGGATCTCGGCCACTCCAAAAACTGGCGTCAGCAGCTGGGCAGCTTGGGCGGTGGCAACCACTTCATCGAGCTGTGTCTCGACGAAGAGGACCGCGTCTGGCTGTTCCTGCATTCTGGCTCGCGCGGCGTGGGCAACAAGATTGCCCAGAAACACATCAAGGCCGCGCAGCGCCACTGCGAGAAGCATTGGATCCAGCTCGCGGACAAGGACCTGGCCTACCTCGTCGAGGGCACGGAAGAGTTCGACTCCTACATTGCGGATCTCCACTGGGCACAGCACTTTGCGCTGCTCAACCGCGATGAGATGATGGACCGCTTCCTCGACTGCGTCGCCACCTGGTCCGGCGCGGATCGCGAGACCCTCGAGCTCGAGCGCATCAACTGCCACCACAACTACACCCAGCGCGAGAACCACTACGGTAAGAACGTGTGGCTCACGCGTAAGGGCGCCATCAAAGCAGACGAAGGCGACCGCGGCCTCATCCCCGGCTCGATGGGCACCGCTAGCTACGTCGTGGAAGGCAAGGGCTACCCGCCGGGCCTCAAGTCTGCGCCGCACGGCGCGGGTCGCGTCATGTCGCGCACCCAGGCCAAGGCCCGCTTCACCGAGGCGGACCTTGCCGCACGCATGGAAGGCATCGTCTACCGTCCCGGCGCCGAGTTCGTCGATGAGATTCCGGACGCCTACAAGGACATCGACTGCGTGATGGCCGATGCCGCCCAGCTCGTCGAGGTCAAGCACACCCTGCGCCAGATCCTCAACGTCAAGGGCACCTAACCTGCGCCATGATGGGACCGTCACTTTTAGTGACGGTCTCTTTTGAGCTTTCCGACGCCCCCTCCTCCTGCAGCGTCGCATCAGCACGACGCTTTGCCTTATGCAAGGAAACGAAGTGCGTGACCACTATTGATTACTGCTTATTTATCGCGAAGGGCTGGAACTGCTCGGCCGGTCGGAGGTGAAAGCTGAGTATTAAACTGCGTCGAGGCGAGTTGGCGTTCAGCATCGTCGACCAGCATGAAAACATCGTCAGCGAAGTAACCGAGAAGCCCGCCCGCACCGATGACTTTCTTACGTAGAATGCCAGCGTCGGTGAGTGAATCGAGAGAATCTCGGGCCGTGCTTGTCGATGAAATCCCCAGCTCGGACTTCACGATGGACACCGTGACCAAAGGCATAGCAGGAAGCTTCTTGAGCAGTTGGAACTCCGTCGAATTTGATTTCAATGCGCGCTTGCTTCCTTGCGCAGTGCGGTGGTGATTGACCTTGTCCATCCATTCTGCTTCTAGCGCGGCGACGCTATCCGCAAGTTCAGCTGCTTTGGTGGTGGCGACTTGTGCAGCCTCGACGAAGAAAGAGATCCATGCCAGCACGTCACCCTCGCGGAATTTCGTGAGTCCGTCGACGTAACGGTCACCGAGCGTTGCCAGAACCATACTGACGGGGAGAACCGCAGCATCGGTGAGCCCTCTGCGCTGCAAAAGCGCGTGAATCATGGCTCGTCCCACGCGCCCGTTCCCATCCGGGAATGGGTGGATGGTCTCGAACTGGGCATGAACGAGCGCTGCTTGAACGAGCGCGGCGTGGTCTGCCCCGTTGAAGTATTCAATGAGATCGTCGAGGAGTCTTGGGACTTCTACAGGAGGCGGGGGAACAAAAGCCGCACCGATGGGGTGATAGTCAGACCCGCCAATCCAGTTTTGAGTAGTACGTACTCCTTGTAAAGGCTTTTCTGCAACGAGTGCAGTCTGCATTGCAACAATGTCATCCAGGACCAGCTCGTCTTTGTAAGCCAAGTCTGCATTGATGGTGTCGAGGATGGCGACATTGCGGGCGACAGCTGTTGCGGATTCTTTGAAACCCCGAATTCCGGAATCTGATTCACGCGCGAGGATCGCCATGGCTACTTTGTCGGAGTTGGGAGCGATTCCCTCGATCCGGGAGGAAGCGACGGCCTCAGAACGGAGCAGGAGTCGCGCAACTCCTTCAAGCGAGTGGGTATTGTCTCTCATCCCAAGATTGTGAATCTCCCGCTCGATGCGAACGATACGTCGCGAGAGCTCGGACGGAAGCTTCAACGACATACCTGCGAGGGGATCGGGAACAAAAGCATAATACTTCCCGCCTTGCTTGGCGCGTCGAGAAAGACCGCTGCCATCAGCAGGGATCCATTCCAATTCGACTGTCTTTGCCACAGCTGACTCCTCTCATGCGCTTGGGGCATTGGGGATAAGGTTTATCTCGGTAGATTGATGTCCTAGTTTACCGGGATAGCTGTTATCCCGGTGGACTGCGAGCACAAAAGATTAACGGAGCTCCAGTAACCGGTAAGATGCTTCAATGTTGTGCAGACGAGGCAGAAGCCGGATATAACCTCGAAGTCTTGCGTAAGCGGGGACGATTGATTGCTAAAGAATATTCTTCTTTGCGGTCGGCACGAGAACTGGAACAGGAGAGTTCCGAGAAGCTGAAGTGATGCTGATATGAAGGCAGCGGAATTTGAGGCCGGAGAGACGAAGCCGGCATTACACCAAGTGAGCCTTGTTATGATTATCGAAGGTTTGTCTGTGGCGGCCCCTTGATCGTGGTCTTGCCCGGTTGAGCTGTAGATTTTCGTGAATTGATAAAGGGAATAGAGGCGTCACAATGGCAAAGTTGAACCTGCGCGCGGTCGAAGAACGAACGTCGAAACTAGGCGGCCGTGCCGAATACGATCGCGAGTTCTTGTTCGATTTGCTTGAAGCCTATGGCCGCGCCAAATCCTCAATTACGCGACTGAGGTCGGGAAACCTCGATGTGGCGCAGGATCCTTCGCGAGAAGTAGCGCAGAAGAACGTTGTTTACTTCCATGAATCAGAGTCGGGACAGGCTTTCGATGATTTTGTTCGGTTGTCGACTGCGGCTCACGTCATACCTCGATGCGCAAGGTCGCAGAAGAACTCGGGATCAATCGCTCGACTTTGGGATACTGGTACAAGCAATTCGGCACCAACGTGCCTAAGGATGATGATGCATCGTCACCCGTAGAAAAGCTTGCTGATGCGGAAAGAATTCGCCAGTTAGAACGCGAAAACAAAAGGCTTCGTGAAGAGCGCGATATTCTGCGCAAGGCCGCGAAGTATTTTGCGGAAGAGACGACCTAGTGATCCGCTTCCAGTTCGCCTGTGACAATCTCGCCGACTACTCGGTCAAGCGGATGTGCACAGTCCTGGGCCTAAATCGGTCTTCGTACTACAAATGGAAGAAATCGGCTCCGCGGCGCCGTGCGCGCCTTGTAGATGACGCTGTGATGGCCGCGGAGATCCAGGCCATTTTCGATGCTGAAAACGGCGTGTGGGGCGCTCGTCGCATCACTGCCGAACTCAACGATCCCACACGTCGCGACGGTGCTACAACCCCTGCCAAGCGGATCAATCGCAAAAAGGTGGCCCGCTTGATGCGGGCCAGAACCTGTTCGGATTTCAGAAGAAGCGCAGGGTCAAGACCACTGTGCGCGACAAAGGCCGGCGCGTGTTCGCAGACTTGGTGAACCGTGACTTCACCGCCTGCGCTGCA
The DNA here is from genome assembly GCF_001808895.1 of Corynebacterium sp. HMSC070E08. NCBI lineage: Bacteria > Bacillati > Actinomycetota > Actinomycetes > Mycobacteriales > Corynebacteriaceae > Corynebacterium > Corynebacterium sp. HMSC070E08. Next base: position 3,323 of record NZ_KV794800.1, on the reverse strand, counting down.
AATCGTGTGCTTGTCGGCGATATTACGTATCTGCCGATCGCAGACGGAACGAACATGTACTTAGCAACAGCTATTGATTGTTTCTCCCGCAAACTTATCGGCTTTGCTATCGCAGATCACATGCGCACCGAACTGGTAGAAGAAGCCCTCGAAAACGCTTCCCACCTGCGAGGAGGTCTAGACGGTGCGATTTTCCACTCAGATCACGGAAGCGTGTACACCTCATCGCAGTTCCAGGCAACATGCAGGCGCTTGGGCGTTACCCAGTCGATGGGCGCGGTGGGAACCAGCGCGGATAATTCGCTCGCTGAGTCGTTCAGCGCGGCTTTAAAACGGGAGGTCCTCAAAGATACAAAGACCTTCGCCAATCAACTTATCTGCCGCAGAGACGTATTCCGGTGGTGCGTGCGCTACAACACGTGCCGTCGGCACACATGGTGCGGATACCAAACCCCCGATGAGTTCGAGTCCCAAGCCGCTTAAGGCCTGATAGGCTTACACCTACATTTTGTTCACCCCACGGTGTCTACTTTCCGGGGGTCGGGCTCCTTGAAACCGTCGCTCACCAGTCGCCCAGAGTTCTCTTTCTGGAAGTCCTGGATTTTGATTAGGTCTGGGAGCATTACGGTGTTTCAATCATTCCAACTGGACGGGGAGATGAGGTATATGTCGTCGAAAGTTATTTGGCTTAATCGTTCTATGGGGTAATCCTTATTTTAAGAGCATTACAGTGCAGAGTGGAACTATCAGGATTGAACTTCGTCGAGTTGAGATAGCAATGGTATTCCGCGAACCGCTGAGGTTAGCGTCATCATGGTGGCAATGAGCGCGAATGTTGAAATGAGTCCGAGTGTTGTTGAAGCTCCCCAGTGCTCAAATCCAAAGCCAGCGAGAAATGCTCCGAATGGCATGAGAAATATTCCAGGAATGGTAGAAGCTGTGGTTACTGCGCCCATTCGGTAGTCAGGGGTAATGGCGGCAGTAAAAGCCCCAATTGCAGTATTAAAAGACGCTAGGGGTAGACCCGCGATAAACAAAGCAATGATGGTGGCGACCGTATTGCTATGTAGTGTGGTAAGCACAATAAGGCTTATTGTGAAGGTAAGTAAAGCTATAGTGCCAAGTTTTCCTAGTGGTACAACCTCTGCTAGCTTGCTGGCCAAAAAAGAACCTACGATGACACCGGATCCAAAAGATGCTGAAATCAAACCGATAATGAATGCAGATTCTCCTGTAGCGCGGTATGAAAAAATCAGTACCAAGATAAAAGCTGACATTGGAATGTTGGCAACGGCTGCCACGAGAGTGATTGCGCGCAGCCCTGTGTGGCTAAATACAAAACGGAACCCATCAGTCGAGGACTTTAGAACAGAAACATTTGTGTCGTGTTCTTCGGGTAGCTGATTTGTTGACGCTGAATTAGGCTTTCGAGGAACGAGAGCGCAGGCGATGGCATGGAATGCTCCCTGGACAAAAAGAGCTAAGTGGGGGTTTAAACCGTAAAGAAGTCCGGCGCTCGGTCCGCCGAAAACTTCCGCAGTGGATTCACGTCCATGCGCGATAGCATTTGCTGTACCTAGATCGCTTGTAGGGACCATCTGCTTGATGAGACTTTGTTCGCTTGGTGCGTCGAATGCAGAGAGCGCGGAAGCGAGAACGATGCATAAAACTATGGGGAGTAACGGAAGATCACTAAAGGAGAGCATGAGAGCAATGCTGATCCAAATGATCGTTTGAGCGAGAGTAACTAGTTTTAGCACTACTGAGGGATGAAACTTATCTGTTAATGCACCGGCAAACAGGCTCAAAAGAATAAGCGAACCTGTTCCAAAAGCTGATACTGATCCTGCCAGTGTGGCGTTTTTGCTTATGTCAAAAATCAATAGTGGAACTATTACTGAAGCCATTGCATAACCAGTTTGGTTGAACGCCATTGTTCCGACTAAGCGGCGATAGCCAGGAATACTCATTAAGGTGGCCATTTCTTAGTCCTTTCATGAAGGCTAATGTTGGCAAGACGAGGGGAAATCAATGGAATATTGATTTGAATAGTCTGCAAGGTTTTGATGTAGAACTTTGCCCATAGATAAGTTGGTTCTTGAGACTAAGAACCTTAAGGCTTCGAGTGAAGCCAATGCACTGGCTATTGACACGATAGGTGCTATCGCAGCGTTAATTCCAAGAGGGGTTTCCTCGTAGAGTCCAGAAATATTATTCTGTTGCAGCCGTTGTTTTTCACTTTCTCGAAGGCATCGGTAGCACCCTGTCGTTCCGGGGACAAAAGTCGCGCAAACCGCCATCGGCCCGGCGTAGCTGCAGTCAATCCAGGGCTTTTTGGTGGCTATTGCGGCTTCTGATACCCAATATGCCGATTCGGGTGGGTTGTCGATTGCTCTTATAGCTAGATCTGCTTCCTTGAAAATGGGAATTAATTCCTCTACTCCTTCAATTTTTCGCTCGATCGTACGTACTGAGCAATCGCTATTTAACTCTCTAATCCTATTTTTGAGTTCATCAGTCTTTAATTTGCCGATAGATTTTTCCGAATAAGCAATTTGTCGATTCAGGTTGGACAACTCGACAGTGTCAAAATCAACGAGAGTTATTTTTCCTATTCCACTTGCGGCCATCTGTAACGCGATGCTAGATCCAATGCCTCCGGCCCCTAAAATACAAATGCTCGACGAGCAGATAATTTCTTGAGGAGCCCATCGATCAAATTTCCCAAATCCGCCTAGCCATGAGTAGAGCGCAGTACTGCGAGAAAAACGAGTCTGTTGTTCTGGGGTTAAGTTGGGTTGAGAAATGGCCTCAATGTGTCCTAGCTGGATTAGCTTCTCGAGCAGAGTATGTGCATTAAAGGGAGAAATTCCCGTTTGCTTAGCGATCTGTTCGGTAGCTTCTTGCTGATTTAGGGTGCCGTTTAAAATTTTATTCAATTTTTGGAGATGGTGGTCTGGATCCTGGACATAGTGCCCGATTCCTGCCGTGTTTGATCCAACAACTGACCTGCCATCCCCTAGAGGCCTAACTTCATGGGCGGTCCGGAATGATATCAAGGACATTGTTCTCCTTAAAGTAAAAAAGGGGGCCCGAATGTATTCAGGTCCCCGTGGTTGTCTGATGTTTTATGCCTGTCCAACGCGGTGGGCTTCCATCAGATTCTGGGTGGAAATCACTTCAAAATCGAATGACATTGGCCTCCTCCTTTCATGAGTGAAGTTACAGAAAGGGTAGCAGTGAGCCAAGGCACAGTCAATGAAAAATATAATTTAATTCTCTAAGGGGTGTGAGGTTGCCCGCAAATCGTGGACACGTAGTGG
>NZ_KV794799.1:5144-84765 GCF_001808895.1 Corynebacterium sp. HMSC070E08 | reverse complement strand
GTTTGCCGGTAAAGCGGGTGGGGCCGAAGTACACCTGGTGTAGGCCGGCAAGTTCGGTGGCATCGGCTGGGTCAGCACCGAGCGCGCGGGGCTTATCGGGTGAGCCAGGTATATGCTCCACCAGCGCAATCCCCGAGTTGCGGAGGCGGAGGTAGGTTTCGATATCCCCCATGGGCACGAAGATTAAAGCAGCACCCGCAGCCTCGCAACCGGAGGAACAAAATCCCTGCTCAGAGGCGGGGTTAACGCCGACTAAGGGCAGGGAAGGAATTGGTTGGGGGAACGGCAGCTGTGGGGAGGGACGGAACAAGAAAAGCCCCTCGGGGGAGGGGCTTGGCGGCTACATTTCGGTTAGGGAGCGGTCACCCGACCATTCGATGTGGAAGGTGCCCTCGCGGTCCACGCGCTTGAAGGTGTGGGCGCCGAAGAAATCGCGCTGGCCCTGAATCAAGGCCGCAGGGAGGCGCTCGGCGCGCAGGCTGTCGTAGTAGGACAAAGAAGAAGCAAACACGGGTACCGGCAGCCCCAGCTGGGTGGCAGCCACAACGACGCGACGCCACGGGTCAATCAGGTTTTCCAGCTCACCCTTGAAGTACGGGTCCAGAATGAGGGCCGGAAGGTCGGCGTTATTGTCATAAGCCTCACGGATACGGTCGAGGAACTTCGCGCGAATGATGCAGCCGCCACGCCAGATGGTGGCCAAGTCGCGCGGGTCGACGTTCCAGCCGAACTCGTCCGAACCAGCCTTGATCTCATCAAAGCCCTGAGAATAGGCAATGAGCTTTGCGGCATAGAGCGCACGGCGAACGTCCTCGACGAACTCCGCCTTGTTCACGTTGAGCTCGGTGATCGTACCGGAGGGCAGCTGCCCCTCTTGGGCGGCGGCGCGCTGCGCGGTGGCCGAGGAGAGCGCACGCGCGAACACGGATTCCGCAATGCCGGTGATGGGGACGCCAAGCTCGAGGCCGTTAATGGCAGTCCAGCGGCCGGTGCCCTTCTGGCCGGCGGCGTCCACGATGACGTCGACAAGCGGGGCACCAGTGTCAGGATCGGTTTGCGCCAGCACCTCGGCGGTGATCTCAATGAGGTAGGAGTCCAGGTCGCCGGCATTCCACTCGCGGAAGACCTCAGCGATTTCAGCCGGTTCCATGCCCGCGCCATAGCGAAGGAGCTGGTAGGCCTCGCCGATGACCTGCATGTCGGCGTACTCAATGCCGTTGTGCACCATCTTCACGAAGTGCCCCGCACCATCCGGGCCGATGTGAGTCACACACGGCGTGCCGTCCACCTCAGCAGCGATGGACTCCAGGATCGGCCCCAGCGTTTCCCAGGACTCGGCCGGGCCGCCGGGCATGATGGATGGGCCGTTGAGCGCGCCCTCCTCGCCACCGGAGATACCCGCGCCGACGAAGTGACGGCCCTTAGCTGCGACCTCCTTCTCGCGGCGAATGGTGTCCGTGAACAAGGCATTGCCACCGTCGATGATGATGTCGCCCTCATCCATGGCCTCGGTGAGCTGGTTAATGACGGCGTCGGTAGCCGCGCCCGCCTGCACCATGATGATTGCCTTACGCGGGCGCTCCAGGGAGGCCACGAAGTCTTCAACGGTCTCGGAAGGGATGAAGGCTCCTTCATCGCCATGCTCGCTGATGAGCGCGCGCGTCTTCTCCGGGCTGCGGTTGTAGACCGCGACGGTATTTCCGTTGCGGGCAAAGTTGCGCGCGAGGTTGGAGCCCATGACGGCCAGGCCCACAACACCAATCTGAGCGAGATCTGTCTTTTCAGCAGTTTGAGTCATGTCAACCATCCTACGTCACCGAAATCCACTAACCTGGTGTGGCATGAAACACTCTGAAATCTTCGAAAAGCTCGTCGCAGTATCCCAAACACGGCCGCTTAACGCCGAGGAACTGCAGCTCATTAATTCTCACCCGCAGGGCCTAGCCGGGCTCATCGGTTTGCGTTTCACGCGCATTTCCGCTGATGAGATTCGCTCCGAGGTTGACGTTGTTCCGGATCACCACCAGCCCTGGGGCGTGGCGAATGGAGGGCTTTTCTGCACGATTACGGAGTCCACCGCATCTGTGGGCAGCCTGATCCTTGCGGGCAAGCCGGTTGTGGGCGTGAACAACAACACAGATTTCCTCAAGCCCGTTGCCGAAGGCACCGTCACGGCTGTCGCTACGCCGCTGTACAAGGGCCGCCGCACGCAGCTGTGGGAAGTGAAAATCAGCCAGGGCGATGTACTCCTCGCTGCTTCCACGTTGCGCACCATGGTGGTGCAATAATCCCTACAACCAGTTGTTGCGCCGGAACCACCACCACATTCCGGCCACCACCAAGATCATGAGGCCAATTGCCCCGTAATAGCCCCATGCGAAATGCAGCTCCGGCATGATGTCGAAGTTCATTCCATAGATACCTGCTACAAGTGTTGGCGCTGCCCACATGCCAACCACCGCGGAGATCGTGCGCATGTCGGAGTTTTGCTGCATGCTGATCTTGGCCACGGAGGCGTCGATAAGCGAGGTCAAGCGCTCATCGAACCCCGACACGTGGTCCTGGACCACCAGCTGGTGGTCGTTGACGTCCCGGATATAGGAACGAATCGTCTTCGGAATGAGATCCTTGTGGTCCGCTACCATCGCCCGCAACGCTGGGGAAAGCGGCACGATGGCGTGCTTCATCTCCAAGATTTCGCGCTTGAACATGTAGATACGGTCGATGTTGGGCAGCGAATTCGGGGTGAAGATTTCTTCTTCTAATTCGTCGACCTCGATAGCGATGAGGCGGCAAATCTCCGAATAGCGGTCCACCATCATGTCCAGGATCTTCCACGCCAGCGAAATGGGGCCCTGCTCGACGAGGTCTTGCTCATCTTGGATCACATAGGCGAGATTAGGCAGCTTGGCGGAGTGGCGCACCGTGATAATGAACGTGGCACCAATGATCATCTGGATTTCACCAGTGGAGATAATTTGGCGCTTATCGGCGACCTCGTCGTGGTCGCGGTAGTTCACCGACCGTGCCACCACGAAGAGCTGGTCATCGTAGCGCTCCAGCTTGGGACGCTGGTGCGCCTGGACGACGTCCTCGACGATGAGCTCATGGATGCGGAATTCAGCCGCTACCTTCGTCATCTGCGATTCGAGCGGCTCGTGCAGGCCTACCCACACGAAGCCGCGGCCGTATTCTTCCACGGTTTGCAGCGCGCTGTGCGGGGTAAACTCACCCGGCAGCGCCTCGCCGTCGATGAACACTCGGCAGTGCTCAATGGCACGCTCGACAGGCACGGAAAAACTCGGCGTATTATTGTCCGAAGTGTTTTTCTTGCGTGGCTTGAATGGTGACGGTACAGATGGCATCGTGTCTCAGCCTCCTTCGCTTCGTATAGGCGTTTTATCAGAGCGGCTAAATCTTACACCTCTAAAGGCCTATACTCGTTGTCATGCCTACCTGGAAAGAAGTAACTGCTGCGAACCCCGCCCATTCCCACAACTTTGCACGGAAATGGAAGACGCTGCGGGCCCAGGGTAAGGATATCGACGGGGAAGCCCGGCTTATCGACGCCATGAGTGAACGCCACTCCCGCGTCCTCGACGCCGGCTGCGGTTCCGGACGGCTCGGCGGCGAGTTGGCCAAGCGCGGGCATACCGTAGTGGGCGTGGACGTCGACCCGATTTTGATTGAGCACGCGGTGAATGATTATCCGGAGGCCCGCTGGGAGGTAGGTGACCTTTCGGAAGAGGAAATCCCGGAGGGCAACTTCGACATCGCCGTGGCTGCGGGCAACGTCATGACTTTTATCGCCAACGAAGGGCGCGAGGCGGCCCTGCGCAACGTGTTTAACGCGCTTCGCCCCGGCGGCCGCTTCGTCGTCGGTTTCGGCGAGGGCCGCGGCTGGGGCTTTGAGGAGTTCCTCGAACTGGCCCGCGCGGTGGGCTACCGAGTCGATTTCATTTTCTCCTCGTGGGACATGAAGGTCTTTAAAGAGAACTCCACCTTCATGGTGGCCGTGCTTACTCGTCCAGGTGCCGATCTGCTGGGCTAACTTTGTTTCTCCGCAGCCAGGCGCCGGAGCCGGTGGCCGTGGTCAACGGGCCCGTGTCCGTGTCCGACGTGAAGCGCATCGGCATGCTCAATCGCCTCGTGGAGCCACTCGGTGGCCCAAACCAGTGCTTCGTCGAGGGATTCGCCCGCGCCCAAACGCGCCGCTAGGGCTGAGGACAGCGAGCAGCCCGTGCCGTGCGTGTTCTTCGTATCAATCCGCGGGCAGGGCACGCGCGTGATATCGCCGGAAGGACTTACGGTCGCGTTATCGGCCTCGGCACCATCGAGGTGACCGCCCTTGACTACGACCCACGTGTCATTCTCGCGGGCCCAGGTGGTTGCGACAGAGAGAGCGTCATCAAAGGTGCGCGGTTCTGCTACGCCCGCGAGGACAGCGAGTTCCGGCAGGTTGGGTGTGACCACGGTCGCGCGGCGCGCCAGCTCCCGTACGGCGCGCTCCGCTTCCGGCTCGAGCAGGCGGTCACCGCTGGAGGCGACCATGACCGGATCACAGACCACCGGCACTCCCGCGGGGAGGGAAGCGATGAAGTCGCTCACCGTTTCGGTGATAGCGACGGATCCCAGCATGCCGATCTTGACGGCGTCGATAGTCACGTCGTCCTTGACGCTTGCCAGCTGCTCACGCAGAAACTCCACCGGTGGTGTGTGGATAGCCCGCACGCCCTGCGTATTCTGCGCAACCAGGGCGGTCACCACGGCCATGCCGTAGGCCCCAGCGGCCTCAAAGGACTTGAGGTCGGCGTGAATACCAGCGCCGCCCGTCGGATCGGTGCCGGCGATGCTGAGGACACGGGGCAGCGCAGGTTGGCTCACGGTTTCTCCTTAAGCTTGGCTATTCTTTCGTCTACCGTACATGGCTAAAGAAAAAGGAGAGAGGAAATTTCCTCTCTCCTTATAAGACGCGTAAGACCTAGTGGAGGTCGCGGTCAATCACGTTGCGAGCAACGCGCTGCTGCTGGGTGATCTCCAGGTTGCCGCGGTCGCGCGAGAAGGCGTTGAGAATCCAGTGCAGCGCCACGAGGGTACGGCTGCGGAAGCCAACGATGTAGAAGATGTGCAGTCCGAGCCAGGAGATCCAGGCCGGGAAGCCAGCGAACTCGGTCTTGCCCAACTTGACCACTGCGTTGAAGCGGGAAATGACGGCCATGGAGCCCTTGTCGAAGTACTCAAACGGCTCGGCCTCGTTAGCGGTGGACTCCTCATCAATCTTGGCCTCGATGAGCTTGCCCACGTGGTTGCCGCCCTGGATGGCCACCTGGGCCACACCCGGAAGGCGGTTGAGGGAAATCATGTCGCCGACGATGTAGACGTTCTTGTACTCACCAACCGTGAGGTCCTCGTTTACGGAGACGCGGCCGGCCCGGTCTGCCTCCACGCCTGCCTGGTCGGCAATAAGCTTGCCCAGCGGGGAAGCGGCGACACCTGCAGACCAGATCTTGGTCGCAGCCTCGATGGTGACCTGTTCCTCGGTCTTCATGTTCTTGTAGGTGACGGCGTCAGCGGTGACGTCGGTAACCATGGCGTTGAGGCGCACGTCAACGCCCAGCTTCTCCAGGGTGCGCTGAGCCTTGCGGCCGAGGCGCTTGCCAAACGGAGGAAGCACCTGCGGCGCACCATCCAGGAGGTAAATCTTGGCGGAGGAGGAACCAAAGTTGGAGTAGGTGCCAGCGAAGGTGCGCTGGGCCAGCTCGGCGATCTGGCCGGTGAGCTCAACGCCAGTCGGGCCAGCGCCGACGATGACGAAGGTCAGTAGCTTTTCACGCTTGGCAGGATCCTCTTCCAACTCAGCCTTCTCGAAGGCGGAGATGATGCGGGAGCGGATCTCCAGGGCGTCGTCAAGCGTCTTCATGCCCGGCGCGTGCTCGGCAAAGTGGTCGTTGCCGAAGTAGGACTGGCCAGCGCCGGCGGCGACGATGAGGGAGTCGTAGCCGTAGGTGCGAACAGCGCCGTCAAGTTCTGCGGAGACGGTCTGTTCCTTGATATTGATGTCAGTGACTTCGCCGTTGACGAAGTTGACGTTGTCCTGATGGCGCAGGAGCTGACGCGTGGACGGGGCGATTTCGCCGGCGGAAATGACGCCGGTGGCTACCTGGTAGAGCATCGGCTGGAAGAGGTGGTGGTTCTTCTTGTCGATGAGGGTGATCTCAACATCCGCGTCCTTGAGCTTCTTGACGGCGTTGATGCCGCCGAAGCCGGCACCGATAACAACGACGTGGTGGCGGCCGTTACTAGGGCGGTGGGGAGTTTGCGCCATGGTGATTGAATACCTTCCTGAAGAAAGCTTGATTATTTTACCCGAGTCAGTCTAAACCTTTCTAGCGGTACATGCATACTTTATGGGTTATTAACTGGCTTTTTGGGCCGCGCCTCCACCTCTTCGTGGCCCGCTGGTTTTACTCTAAGTAAATACGTGTGTGCGATGAGGAAGGCTGGCTAGAGCGTGTATTCCCACTTGGCATCGATTGACGCTGCGACGTGGCCCGGCGTAGCAACCGTGCCCTCACCGCGTTTGCTGCGCTTTACGGGCGGCCGGACTGAAGCGGAGTTTGCGCAGGCCTGCGCCAAAGCAGGGGTGGAGCTGGAAGGCGAGGAGCCGGATCTGGCTGTGCTTCACGACGCCCTCTTTTCCCGCATCGCCGATTCGGGCTGGCTGGGCCTGGCTGAGTCTTATATGGCAGGGGAGTGGACGACGCCCGATTCCGATCGCTTGGTCAAGGTTCTCCTGCGGCTGTTGGGGGTGGGGTATCGGCCGAAAGCGAAGGAACTGGCGGTCGAGGCGTCGAGCCCCGGCGAGCTGCCCCTCGACGTGGTGAAGCTGTACGCGGGTGACTCCTTGAGCCATTCGGGCGGAATTTTCGCTAGCGGCGTTCCCACCACGGTGCGCGAGGCGGTCCGCAGCTATAGCGCGCGGGTGGGGAGCAAGGAACCCAAGGAGCACTTCGTCGATGTGACGAGCGTGACCGAGCCTACGCACACGGACCGCGAGGACTTGGGTGATGCACAGCGCCGCGCTGCACAGTGGCTTCTCGATGCCACCCGCACCGGCGCCGGCACACACCTTCTGGTGTACCCGGCGACTGGGCTGCAGGTAGCAGTACAAGCCGTTGCCCGGCGCGCCACCGTTGACGTCCTTACGGGCGACACAGAGCAGCAGGCGCTGTTCGATGAACAACTGCTTCTCGAAGGCGCCGCCGACTCTGTCCATGTGCAGGGCATCGAAACGGCGTTGCCCAATCCGAAGAAGTGGCGCGGGCGCTATGACGCGATTGTCAGCGTAGAGAAGTTAGAGACGCTATCGCCCCCCGAGCGCCGGCGCTACGTACAGATGCTGGATCGCTCGCTGGTCAGCGGTGGGCGTGTGGCTGTGGCCTCGTTGTTCGCCACCGACGCGATGACCCCGGCCGCTCGGTCTGCGATTCAGGTTCTGCGCGCCTATATTTGGCCCGGATTAGACTATCCGACGATCGAGGAGACACACCGACTCTTTGATAGGCGTTCCAACCTGCGCATCATCGCTCAGACCCACACCGGAAGCCACTACCTGGAAACGCTTCGCTACCAGCGCAGTTTCTTCGATGGGCGGCGCCGCGAAGCGGCGGCAGCGGGCTTCGACCAGGTTTTCCGCCGCCTCTGGACCTTCCAGTTCGCTCTCCGCGAGGCGCTGTTCACCTTAGGAATGCTGGATGCCGTGCACGTGGTGGCGACGCACCGCAACCGCGGAGGCCGCCGTTAGCGGTCTACACTGGGCGGCGCCAGAAGCACAACCACTTTGCGGCCCGGAGGGAAAGAACATGGCAGACCGCACAGGAATTATCGCGCACCGAGGGTATAACGGATGGTTCCCGGAGAATACGTACCGTGCCTTCGAGGAGGCTCTCAAGCTTGAGGTGGCCGGTGTGGAGTGCGACGTCAACCTGACCAAGGACGGGGAGGTAGTGGTTATCCACGACCAGACTGTGGATAGGACGTCGGACGGCACAGGCTCTGTCGGTGACATGACACTGGAGGAGCTGCGCACACTCAACTTTGGTACCGACGAGGATCACCAACGCATTCTGCTTCTCGACGAACTGGTGGACCTCATCGAGTCATCCCCCGGAAAGCAGCTGCTCATCGAGACGAAGCACCCGTCTCCTTTCGGGGCGCGACTCGAAGAATCGGTGGCCGAAGTCCTACGCAACCGACATCTCGATGCCGATCCACGGTTCAGTCTGATTTCCTTTAACCCTGAAGCAATTGCGCGATTCCGAAACCTAGTGCCATCCCTGCGCTCCTTTCTTCTCTTGGAACCGGATGCGGGACTACCAGATTCCCTCGAGGGCGCTTCGGGCTTCGGGCCTTCCATTCGCCAGGCACGGTTGGACGCTGACTTCTTTGCAGACGTCGACAGTCAGTCCTACGTCTGGACGGTGAATTTACCGAAGGACATGGAGTGGTGCCGGAACAATGGGATAGAGCTCATGGCAACGGACTTGCCAGAGCTAGCACTCGACGTTGTGCGCTCAGCGAGTTAACGCCAAGCTACGCCCGTGGCCGTTGTGTTCATGCCCGAAAAGGTCTAGCTGGAAAGATGGTGGCGCTTTCTTGCCCGGGAGTTTCTATGGAGTTCTTTCTCCCGTGCTTTGTGTGACGTTCCCCACGCACAGGGAGGGCTTTTGGGGGCTAAGCCCCTGGAATTTTCTTTTTGTTTACTCAATCAAAACGTTGAGTAAACCTTCTGTTTACTGCCTTGGTCTAGTTTCTTCTGCATGGCAAAAACCATCCCCGCGAGCGGGCGAACGGCTGCGATCCCTCCTGTTAACGAGAAGCCGATCGTCTCCGAGGAGTACGCGCGCCACCCACGCAAGCGAAAGCTTGACTGGCGCCAGATCGGCCTAGCGGCATTGCTGATTGGCCCGAACCTTCTCCTTCTCATTCTTTTCACCTATCGACCACTGGTCGATAACATCCGCATCTCTTTCTTTAACTGGAATATTTCATCGCCGACGATGACTTTTGTCGGTCTGCAGAACTACATCGACTGGTTCCAGGCGCCAGATACTGGACGCGTGGTGTTCAACACTGTCGTCTTCACCTTCTTCGCGGTGGTCGGTTCGATGGTTCTGGGGCTAGCGCTGGCATTGCTTCTGGATCAGAAACTGTTTGGCCGTGCGGCTGTGCGCTCAATGGTTTTCGCGCCCTATGTCATCGCTGGCGCGGCGATTGGCGTTGCCTTTCAGTTCGTCTTCGATCCTAACTACGGGCTCATTCAATACTTTTTGGGTCTTATCGGGGTCGATGTGCCGAACTTCTACCAGCAGCAGAACTGGGCATTGTTCATGATTACGGTGACCTACGTGTGGAAGAACGTGGGCTACGTTTTCGTCATCTATCTTGCTGCCCTGCAGGGGCGCCGCCGCGATCTCGATGAGGCCTCTGAGATTGACGGCACCCCGGCCGTGCGACATTTCTTCCGCGTGGTCCTGCCACAGCTTCGCGGTACCACGTTTTTCCTGTTAATCACTGTGCTGCTCAATTCCTTCCAGGTCTTCGACATCATCAACGCGATGACCGGCGGTGGACCGTTTGGTTACGGAACCTCCACGATGGTTTTCCAGGTGTACCAAGAGACGTTCATCAACAACCGTGCCGGCTATGGCGCTGCCGTGGCCACCATCATGTTCCTCGTCGTGCTTGTCATTACGGTGCTGCAGATCAAGTTGCAGGAAAGGATGGATAAGTAAATGTCCGAAAAACGCGCGATTCCGGCTTCTATCAAGGTAGGGCTCCCGCAAGCGAAAGGAGAGCTGCCGCCGGTTCCTGGTTCGCAGTCCCTCGCAGCACCAGTCATCACCGAGGCCCAGCGCAAGCGTAAAGGTGAGCCGGTTGATCACGGTCATCCAGCAACGAAGGTCGTCGGCTACATTGCCTTGGTACTGACAGTGCTGATGATTATGGTGCCACTGTACTTCATTTTCATCACCAGCTTTAAGTCTTTCCAGGATGTGTATTCGGATCCGATTTCCTTCTGGCCTAATCCTTTTAAGGCAGAAAACTATTCGTATGTCTGGCAGACTTCTGGCTTTTCGAGCTACCTGAGAAACTCCATCATCATCACGCTGATTCTCACGGTGGTGGAGGTAGTCCTCGGAGTGCTGACTGCCTATGCCTTCGCATTCATTCGCTTCCCCGGCCGGAATCTGCTGTTCTTGCTCATCATCGCCTCGTTGATGGTGCCCAACCAGATCACCATTATTTCCAATTACTCGCTGGTTGCGTCATGGGGTTGGAGAGACACCTACGCTGGAGTCATCATCCCGTTGGCGGGCGTGGCGTTCGGTGCCTTCCTCATGCGCAATCACTTCCAATCATTGCCGCCGGAGATTCTCGAGGCCGCGCGCATGGACGGGGCAGGATTCTTCACCACCTTGTTCCGAGTGGTCCTGCCCATGTCGTGGCCAACGCTGTCCGCGTTCGTCCTGATCACCGTGGTCAATGAGTGGAACCAATACCTGTGGCCCTTCCTGATTACGGATACACCGGCTGCAGCCACCCTTCCGGTGGGTCTGACCCGCTTGCAGGACGCGGAAGGCGTGACCAACTGGGCGCCGGTGATGGCCGGCACAGTGCTGACAACCCTGCCCATGATCATCATCTTCCTCATACTCCAGAAGCCGATGATTAAGGGCCTGACTGCTGGAGCAGTCAAGGGCTAGCCTGCCTGCTATCCCGACGCCCAACTCGAACAAGTCCCCTGAACTCTTCACTTCTCAAGGAGAACCTCCCCATGTCTCGTAAGATTTCTACTCGTATCGTTGCCGCCTGCGCGGCACTTCTCACCACAGCGTCCTTGACCGCCTGTGCAGGTGGTTCGACCACCGCAGGGAACGACTCAAAGGACGGCGGAGACGCCAACACCATCACCTTCTGGTCCAACCACCCGGGTTCTTCCCGTGACATAGAGCAAGAGCTCATTGATGAGTTCGAGAAGGAGAACCCAGATCTGAAGGTCGAACTGGTTACCGCAGGTTCCAACTACGAGGAAGTTGCACAGCGCTTCAACGCTGCCCTCGCAGGTGGCGACCTTCCCGACGTCCTCGTTGCTTCTGACGTCACGTGGTTCAACTTCGCGCTGAATGAGGCCACGACGCCGCTCGATGAGCTGTGGGAGATGAACGACATTGACTATGAGAGCTACGTCGACACCCTGCGCGACGACTACAAGTACAACGACAAGCACTACGGCGTTCCGTACTCCCGCTCCACGAACCTGATGTACTGGAACACCGATGACCTCAAGGCAGCTGGACTTCCTACCGACCGTGGCCCGAAGGACTGGGAAGAGTTCGACGAGTGGGCCACCAAGATCAAGGACAAGCTCGACAAGCCGGCCGTCACCGTTCCGGATGGATCCAACTACCTCGACTGGTACTTCCAGGGCATGATTTGGGCCTTCGGTGGCTCTTACTCTGATGAGTGGGAACCGAACTTTACGTCGAAGGAGTCCATCGAGGCTGGCAAGTTCTTGCAGGACCAGGTCAAGGCCGGTCACATCGAAATCTCCACTGACCCGACCGTAGCCTTCGGCTCTGGCAAGGCCTCTGGACTGCTGGAGTCCACTGGTTCTCTGGGCGGGCTGAAGGAGACGGCGACGATTCCATTCATCACGACCTACCTGCCAGGCCCTGGTCCTTCGGCAGCCACCGGTGGTGCTGGTCTGGCAGTGCCGGCTGGAGTTTCTGACGAGCGCAAGGCTAACGCGGTCAAGTTCATTGACTTCCTGACGAACACCGAGAACACCATCAAGTTCTCCCAGAAGACGGGTTACATGCCGGTGCGCAAGGACGCCCTGGATGATCCGGAGGAGAAGAAGTTCTTGGAGGAGAACCCGAACGCCCAGACGGCAATCGAGCAGCTCAACGAGAACACCAAGCCGCAGGATTACGCTCGCGTCTTCGTGCCGGGCGGCGGACAGCGCATTGGTGGTGTTCTTGACCGCATCACTGTGGGCAATGAGGATGTGGAGTCCGCATTCGGCGACCTGCAGAAGGAGACGCAGAGCGTTATCGACCGCGACATCACCCCGAAGCTCAAGTAACACTTCGGATCGTTTGAAAGGACACCATGGCTACTGTTGAATTCCGTCAGGCTTCCAGGATTTATGACCCGAAGAAGCCACCGGCGGTCAGCCGCATTAACCTCGATATCAAGGACGGCGAGTTTCTAGTACTCGTCGGACCGTCTGGTTGCGGCAAGTCCACGACATTGCGCATGCTCGCTGGCCTTGAGCCAATCGACGAAGGCCAGATCTTCATCGACGGGGCCGACGTTACCGAGACCCGCTCGCGGGACCGCGATGTAGCCATGGTGTTCCAGTCCTATGCGCTGTACCCCAACATGACAGCACGTCAGAATATGGCGTTTGCATTGCAAAATGCCAAGGTGGATAAGGCAACCATCGAAGAGCGCGTGAGCTTCGCTGCGAAAATGCTGGAGCTGGAGGACCTTATCGATCGCAAGCCCTCCGCAATGTCGGGTGGCCAGCGCCAGCGTGTGGCCATGGGGCGCGCTATCGTGCGCCAGCCCAAGGTCTTTCTCATGGATGAGCCCCTCTCCAATCTGGATGCGAAGCTCCGCGTATCCACGCGTGCGCAGATCCTTCAACTGCAGCGCGAGCTCAACACCACCACGGTCTATGTCACCCACGACCAAACTGAGGCAATGACCATGGGTGATCGCGTGTGTGTCCTCAAACAAGGCATTATTCAGCAAGTCGCCCCGCCTAAAACACTGTACGAGAACCCCGGTAACTCCTTCGTCGCGACGTTCATCGGTTCGCCGGCTATGACTCTCATCGACAACGTCCCCTTCGTTGACGGTCGCGTTGTCAGCGGCAAAGACCAGGCGCTGGACTACTACATGCCACAGGAACAGGCCGCGAAGGTGGGAGCGGATCACGTCCTCGTTGGTGTGCGCCCAGAGAACTGGGAAATCATCGGCGTCAACCAACGAGGTGAAGAGTATGGGATACCGGTTAGGGTCGATATCGTGGAGCACTTAGGCTCCGAGCTGTACGTTTATGGTGGCCGCGAAGAGTCGGCCAATGACGGGACCGTGGTCCGCGGTGACCGCATCACGGTGAAGGTGCCGCGCGGCATTGACGTGCACCAGGGCGACACGATCTACCTTCGCCCGATGAAGGGCGGGTGCGTGTTCTTCGCCCCGGACACCGAAATCAATTACGACTATCTCTAACCCGGCTCCATCACATCTGTTGCGCCGGTGGCAGAGCTCCCGCTGAGGAGTATTGCCACCGTCGCGTTGCTTATGGAGTGACGACCGGACGGGAGGCCCGCTCCAACAGCACTGCGATTGATTCATAGGTCCGCCCGGAGATCATCTCCAGGCCCATCTCACAGGTGCGGTTATCGGAGACGAAGGCGTCGAAGTGCTCCGCGTCGAGAGAAGCGCGTTCTTCGCGCGTGGCGGACTCGACGAGCTCCGGGTGCAGCATAACGCGGTCACCGGCGGAGCCACAGCACATCGCGCCCTCCGGGACCTTCGCTGTGCCGCAGAGGTTCGCCAGGTCAACCAGGGCCTGGCTCATGCCCATGTGATCCGTCGAGCAGGTTGGGTGGACAGCGATGGAGCCCATGTTTTTCACGATCGGCAGGTGTGGCGCGATTTCATCACGGAGCCATTCCACGACATCGAGGATACGCAGATCCTCCCAAAGCTTGCGGTCAGCAGGGGAGAGCACCTCAGGAACGGAATCAAGCAACCCGTGGGTGCAGCTGGCAGCATCGACCACGATGGGCAGCTGGCCGTGCTCCGACCAGTGCCAGAGGTCACGCACAATCTTTTGAGCCTGGTACTCAAACCCCTCCTTGTAGCCCTTGGAGGACCACGGTGTGCCACAGCAATCGCCCGCGACGTCCTCCGGAATCCACACTGGCTGGCCAGCACGGCGTCCTAGTTCCACGATGGCGCGCGGGAGATCGACCGAATCCTTAGCCGCTCCGGCTGGGCGGCCGAAGATGCGGTTGATGCAGGCAGGGAAGTAGAGCGCGCCAGCGCCCTCGCGCGGGGTTTCCGGCAGACGCGATGCGGCCTGCGGAAGCGGCCCCGGGACGGTGGGCAGCAAGTCGGGTGCTACCACGTTACGTGCCATGTTGGCGCCCAGCTCGAGGGGCTTGTGGGGAATCTTGTTGGCGGAGATGATGCCAGCGCGGGCAAGCTTTTCCACCAACTCCCAACGCTGTGCCGTCGTCAGTGCCACCTTCTCGCGGGCCGGGGTGGCCTGCTGGGCGCGCAGCTGTTTCATCACTGCGCCGGTGTCGATGCTAATCGGGCAGGGGATAGAGCAGGTGCCGTCGGCGGCGCACATGTCGACGGCGTCGTACTGATACTCCTTCTGCAGCTGCGCCAAGACCTCTGAGCCTTCTTCCTGCCGGGCCATCTCGCGGCGCAGCACGATGCGCTGGCGCGGGGTCACCGTGGCGTGGCGGGAGGGGCAGACAGGCTCACAGAAACCGCATTCCACACACGGGTTGATCTCTTCCTCGACCTTGGGGAAGGACTTGAAGTTTCGCAGGTGGATGGTCTGGTCCCGGGTGAGCTTCACGTTCGGCGCCAGGATGCCCTTGGGATCGATCATGTTCTTGACTTCCCAGAACAGCTCGAAGGCCTCCGTGCCCCACTCGTGCTCCAGGAAGGGGGCCATGTTCACGCCGGTACCGTGCTCGGCCTTCATCGAGCCCTGGTATTTGTCAATGACCAGCTCGGCCAAATCATCCAAGAACGCGGCATAGGATTCGCGCTCCTCCTCAACGTCGAAGCGCGGGGTAAAGAAGAAGTGCAGGTTGCCAAAAGCAGCGTGGCCCATGACCGACTCCGGGTAGCCGTACTTGGCCTGCAAGTCCAACAGGTCCGCTGCGGCCTCACCGACCTGGGAAGGCGGGAAGCAGACATCCTCGGTGATGTACGCCGTGCCGTTCGGACGGTCCGCGCCCAGCAGGCCGTAGAGACCATTGCGTAGCTCCCACGCGCCGCGCATACCTTCTGCGGTGGTGAGAAATTCGAGGGGGCGCAGTAGTGGGGCGTCGGCAAGCACGGTGCGTAGGCGATCCATAGCCTTGTCCAAGTCCTCCTCGTCGCTGCCGCCGACCTCGACGAGGAGTGCGGCGGCGTCATCGTCGAGGTTGCGCCAGGACTCGGGGGCGTGGGAGTAGTGCTCGGCCGAGCGGCGCATCACCGGGGCAACCAGAAGCTCGCAGGCTTCCGCGCCGGTCTCCATGATGGGGTGCACGTAGTTGGCCGCATCGCGGAGGTTGGGCAGTTCGACCCAGGTCGTGGCCTTGACGCGCGGAAGCTTCACAGTCCGGATGACGGATTCCGTGATGGCACCGAAGATGCCCTCGGAGCCGATGAGCAGGCGCTTAAGGATGTGCACGGGTTCGTCTTCATCGAGGAAGGCATCAATTCGCAGTCCATTGGTGTTGCGAATAGAGAACTTAGTGCGCAGGAACTTCACCATCTCGGTGTTGGCGCGCAGCTTATCGCGGAAGGCCAGCAGATCGGCGTGGAGCTTCGGCTCCTGCTTGCGGAAGGCCTCGTCCCCACGGGACGTATCCACGATGGTGCCAGAAGGCAAGACGAAGATCAGCTCTTCGATGCTGTGGTAGCTATCGCGCTCCAAGGAGCAGCGCATGCCGCCGGAGTTATCAGCCAGCACGCCACCGATGGTGCACACGGACGTGGATCCCGGGTCCGGCCCCAGCATGAAGCCGTGGCGGGAGAGCACTGCCTGGGCATCACCCAAGATGACGCCGGGGCGCGACCACAGCTTGCGGCCTTCTTCGCGCACCTCCATCCCGCCGAAGTGGGTTTTGACATCGACGAGGATGTCATCGCCCATGGCCTGGCCGTTCAGTGACGTTCCTGCTGCACGGAAGGTCATGTGGCGACCGTGAGTATCGCAGTACTTCATCAGCGCAGCGAGGTCCGCGGCGTTGCGAGGGGAGACCACGATGTTCGGGATGGAGCGGTAAGGGCCGGCATCGGAGGAGAAGCGCACGAGGTCGCTGAGTCGGCCGTGCACGTTTTCTGCGCCGACGATGGCTTCCATGTCCGCAACCAGCTCGGCGGGGGAGCCGTGGCGGTAGCGCTCGGAAACGGCGTCGGCCTGGCTGGTAGCGCCGGCCGGGCGTGAGAAACGAGAGGAATCGGGGCTTAGTAGCTTGGACATATTTCTAATCTATCGCTTGACAGTAAATCTCGACCAAACTGGGTACGTGAGGTTCATCATATGGGATACTCAATTCATATAGTGAGACACATTCTGGAAAGGAAACACTATGACGAACCTGCGCACAGAAGGGGAGACTGGCGAGAAACTCGCCGTCTACATCTTTCCCATCGTTATTGTTGCCTGCGCCATTGTCGCCTTTTTGAGCCCCAGCACCTTTGAGCCGGTGGGGCAGTACACCTCGCAATTGCTTATGGTCATCATGTTTTCCATGGGGCTTACCCTGACGATTCCGGACCTGGCCCTGGTGGCGAAGCGCCCATTGCCCATCTTCTTGGGCGTTCTCTGTCAGTTTGCCATCATGCCGACGAGTGCCGTGCTCGTGGCTAAACTGCTAGGGCTTTCCGACGCCGCCACCGTCGGCCTCATCCTTCTCGGGTCGGTCCCCGGCGGTACGGCCTCCAACGTGATGGCCTACCTGGCCAAGGGTGATGTGGCGCTGTCGGTGGCGATGACCTCGGTATCCACGCTGGTCTCGCCGATCATGACGCCGTTGCTCATGCTGTGGTTGGCAGGGCAGACCGCGGAGGTCAATGGTGCTGGCATGATGTGGTCGCTGGTACAGACCGTCCTCATACCGGTAGGCCTGGGTCTGCTGCTGCGCGTGATTGCTAGCAAGGCGGTAGACAAGGCGCTGCCGGCTTTGCCGTGGGTGGCCATCGCAGGCATCGGCGGCGTGGTCACAGCGGTGGTGTCGAAATCGCAAGATAAGCTGATCACCGTTGGTCTCGTCGTGTTTATCGGCGTGGCTATCCAGAACCTCATCGGATTCCTCTTTGGCTACTACATGGCCAAGCTAGCCCGCCAGCGCGAGGCAGCGGCGCGCACCACGGCAATTGAGGTGGCGACCCAGAACTCGGGGCTTGCCTCGGCATTGGCGTTGCAGTTCTTTACCCCGGAGGCAGCGCTGCCGGGTGTGGTTGCTGCAGTGTGGGCCAACGTCACTGGCGCAGTCTTCTCCGCCATCGTGCGCCGCAAGCCCATCGACGACGAGGCGGAATCCAGTAAAACTGCGGTTTCTGTGTAGCAGGTTACCCATCCGGGCACTTAACTCCGCATAGGTGGTTGGCACATGTTTGCCGGCCACCTTTTCTATTTGTGCAGACCTGGAAGTGCAGAGCTGCAGCGTGGGCGTCGTCAAGCGCCCAGGCAGTGCTTTGCAACGACCAGCGGGTCGGCACTTCCAGGTCTGCACTTTTGGAGGCGGCGGGGCGGCGACAAAAAATCTCCCCGCCCGTCGGTGAGCAACACCGGAAGGAGACGGGGAGATGCTTGTGTCTGAAGACCTAAACCTGGGAAAGATCCTGGTCTTTTAGCTCCTGCATCATGAGGATAGCGATGAGGGAGATGAAGCAGACGATGATGAGGTAATAGCCCACGTAGCTCAAGTTAAAGGCGCTGACCAGCCACGTAGCGATGAACGGGGCCACGGCGGCACCCAGGATAGAGGAGACGTTGTACGCGATGCCGGAACCGGTGTAGCGGACGTTAGTGGGGAAGAGCTCCGGCAAGACAGCCGACATGGGGCCGAAGATGAGGCCCATGATGAACATGCCGACGAGCAAGAAGCCGAGGACCGAGTTGCGGTCAGCGTGTTCGATGCCGAGGAAGAAGGGGAAGCTGAAACCGAAGGCAATCATGATGAGTGAGGTCACGACCAGGATCGGCTTGCGGCCATACCTATCCGACAGCATGGAAGATACGGGAATGCCGATGATGAACATGAAGATGGAGATCAGCTGGATCTCCAGGAATTCCAGGTAGGGGATTCCCAAACCCAGCCCCTGGGATTTATCGCCGATACCGTAGGAGAGAATCCAGGTGGTGACTAGGTAGAACAGCGTGTAGCAGGAGACCATGACGAAGGTACCGATGATCATCGGCTTCCAGGCAGTGCGGAAAGCCTCCACCATGGGGGTCTTGACCTTCTTGCCTTCGTCTACTGCCTGCTGGAAGACAGGTGTTTCCTCCAGGCGCAGGCGGACGTAGAGGCCAATGAGGACCATGACAGCGGAGGCGAGGAAGGGCAAGCGCCAGCCCCATTCCATGAAGGTGCCGGTCGTGTCGCCGCGGGAGTAATCCATGGTCGCAACCAGAGTCAGGAAGAAGCCATTGGCGAGCAAGAACCCGAAAGGTGCGCCGAACTGCGGCCACATGGCGGCGGAAGCGCGCTTGCCTTCCTCGGCGGTCTCGGAAGCCAGCAAAGCTGCACCGGACCATTCGCCGCCCAAGCCCAAACCCTGGCAGAAGCGCATCAGGGCCAACAGGGCAGGCGCGATGATGCCCGCGGTCTGGTACGTGGGGAGGACGCCGATGATGAAGGTAGCAATGCCCATCGTCAGGAGTGCACCCACGAGGGTGGCCTTGCGGCCGATGCGATCGCCGAAGTGTCCAAAGAGCACTGAGCCCAGTGGCCGGGCAATGAAGGCCAGGCCGAAGGTGGCAAAGGACTGGAGCAGGGCAACGGTGGGGTCCTCGGTCTTCGGGAAGAAGAGGAAAGGAAAGACGGCTACGGCTGCCGTGGCATAAATATAGAAGTCATAGAACTCGATGGTCGTACCAATGGTCGATGCCACGGCCACACGCACGCGGTCACGTTTTGTGAGCTGCTGTGCTGGGGCCGCTGTCTTTGGCGGCGTGGTGCTGACGGCGGTCATGTGGGAAGCGCCCTCCTTGATAATTTCAATAGAGTGATTGATTATGTGGGAAACATTACCGTCCCATAGATTGAAATCCAACTCTCACCACATGATAAATTTGCGAGAACTGGGAAGAGGTTGACATGTTGTGGTGCTGTGGCCGTGACTATTGGGCGGGGAGGGTGCGCAAATACAATCTGACATAATGTACATTATCGGACAATAACTTGTGCAGCGGGCGGCGTGACTTCGCATCTCCCATCTCTGAGCTCGCATGGATCTATGCTCAGGCCTTGACGGCGCGACCCTTGCTGAGTCATGGGCGCCGGCGGAGCCATGTATGTGTTGCGCGTACTCAACTAGCTCTTGATGCTTTACTCCGAGTTGCCTGTCCTGTCCCGGAAGTTCAAGCCTTCAGCTCATTTGGGCGACTTCTTTGTTCGCTGCCTTCCGGGCGGCTTTCCCGTGCGTCATGCGATGGTCGGAGAACTGTCATGTGTGCAAGTGGAATATTCGTGGTGACGCCTTTAGATCTGGGCTGATCTGCGCCTCCCCAGCTACCCTTGGAGCGACGACCCCTTAAGGCACAATATAGTCACTGTTACGTAATGGTGCGGTATTTGGGGAGTCCATCGGAGAACTGGTTTAGCGCCGACGGTAAGCCATCACCAGCTGCACCACGGTGAGAGCTACAAGCACTACAGAAAACGCTGCCAGAAGCTTCGTCCCCTGAAACCAGATGAAAATACCGAACCCTGCGAGTACGACGAGACGCACCCACAGGACAGGAATAAGATGCTAATAATTCATGACTGACCGGATACGTCACTTCTCGAGGGTAACGCGAACGTTGACGTCACCAACCTCAGAGATCTTCGCGGCGATCATCTCTGGGGCTTCGACGCCGAATTCAAGGCGGTTAATCGGAATATCGCCGCCCAAAATAATGGTGTCGCCATCGCGGACTACCTGGAAGTCCTGTGTCACGTTCTTGGTCTCGCCGTGGATGGTCAAGTCACCAGTCAGCGGCACGGTGACCAATGAGCCGTCGGCAGGCACAGCGGAGACATCTGCCGGCTCGGTCAACGTGAAGGTCGACTCTGGGTACTTCGTTACCTCAAAGAGCTTCGACTTCATGTTCTGATCGCGCACCTTCTTGTCCGTGGTCAGGCTCGCCATGTCCACGGTGATGCTGGCTTCCTCAACGACCCCGTCCTTGATGGTTGCCTGGCCGGTGACATGCTTGGTGGAGCCAGACGTCGTGCGCTTATCCGCCGGCAGGATCTCGTCGATGGTAAACCCGGCTGAGGTGTAGTTATAGGCCGAACCTTGCACCACGTGCCATTCGCCATCAACGTCCGTCGTTGCGGGATGGACCTTATCCGCGTTGATCGGCTCGGTTTTTACACCGCGACCCATGATCACCGAAAACGCTAGCGGCCCTAGGGCCAGTGCAGACGAGGCCAGAATCAGAACCACGAAGATACTGACAACCAGTTTGCGGTTACCTAATACGGATTTCATGTACTATCTCAATTCCTCAAGCTTACGAGCTAGTGCGACCAGTTCGGCACACAGCTGTTCCATCTCTTCAGCACTGGCGCTTTCCGACGCCGCCGTGGCCACGTCCTCGGCACAGCACCGGAGCTCAAAGAGACCGTCGCGGAGACGGTCCGCCTTGTCTGGAGTTAGGATGACAGCGTCCACGGGAATGGATGTCCCGACCACGTTGTGGCGCTGCTCGTATGCTCGTTGCTTGCACGAGGGCGAACAGAACTTGCGTGGCCTTCCCCGCCCGCCTTGTGCGATCTCTTTGCCGCACCACTGGCAGGTTGCCGTCCGGTGCCTCGAGGGCTTGCCGGGCTGCGGATCCTGTGTACCAATCACCTCACTCACCTTAGCCCATTAACCCGAGGGTGGGAACAAAGGCCGTGGGCCATTCGTTATAATGACAGAACTTTGGGTGATATAGGTCGACCCTGATCCCTTCCCTCAACGCTTGAAAAGGATGATGTTGCATGGCAGATCGCGTACTCCGTGGCAGCCGCATGGGCGCAGTGAGCTACGAAACCGACCGCGACCACGACTTGGCCCCGCGCCAGATGGTGAAATACCGCACCGAGGACGGCGACATCTACGAGGTGCCCTTCGCCGATGACGCGGAAATCCCCGAGGAGTGGATGTGCAAGAACGGTAAGCTCGGCACCCTTGTTGAGGGCGAGGGCGTTGAGTCCAAGCCGGTGAAGCCGCCGCGGACCCACTGGGATATGCTGCGCGAGCGCCGCTCCATTGAGGAGCTGGATGAACTGCTGACTGAACGCATCGAAAGCCTGCGTTCGCGTCGTCGGGCGGCAGCCCGCCTGCTCAAGGAGCAGAAGGAACAGGAAGAAAACGAAGGCTAAAAAGTCCGCCGCGCGCCGGTCCCACGGTCAAGGGGTAGTAGCTCCACGGAAGTGGAAGCCACTACCCTATTTGTCGTTTTGGGCCCTAAAGGCGAACGTCGCGCTAAGCACTGGCGGCTTCGTGCGGCGCTGAATTAAGTTCCGGCCACTGGAGAACCAGCTCGGCGAGATAGACCGCCAGGGCAGGTCCCAATACCGCGAGGAAGAACACATAGCCTCCCCACTGCGCCGGGAAAAAGAGCGGGAACAGCAACAAGAGTGCTGCCGGGGATACCGCCACTAGAGTACGCGGTAGGTGCGCTACCGCCTTCGTCATGGCGGCCGTGCACCGCTGGCTAAAACTCAGCCCCGGGGCATCGAGGTGGAAGAACCACACGCTGATGCAGCCCAGCACGAGGAGCCCAGAAACCAGCGCGGCACGCAGAACGACGCCCATTGTCCCGAAACCGGCCTTCGCGATGATGGCGAATTCATAGGCAGCTAAGGCGCCCAGTGCCAGGCAGATAAGCCACCAGGCGGTATTTGTTCCGGGGCGGGTCAAAAGGCCCCGAACGAAGGCCGCGCCGCGGCGTGAACCTTCTTCGCGGACCATCTGTCCGGTCACCGCGTGGGCGGTGCGCAGAGACATTCCCCCAGTCACCACGGGAAAGCACGTGATAACGAGGAGAACGTTGACGATGACAAGGTCAGCGAAAAGGCTCAGGGCGGCGTAGAACTTCGATTCGGGGCCGAGCAAGCGATTCATGGTTCTTTAACCTATCGCACTTGATTAGCCCTTCACGGCACCGGCCGCCACACCTTCGATGATGTGCTTCTGCGTGGAGAAGTAGAAGATGACGATGGGGATGATGGCGAGGACCAGCATGGCCATCATGGCACCCATATCGCGGTTACCGTTGGAGCCGACGAAGGACTGGATGACCACCGGGATGGTCTTGTACCGAGTCGACAGACCAATGACCAAGTACGGCAGTAGGTAGTCGTTCCAAACCCACATGGCGTTGAGAATGGCCACGGTAATGGCCGTCGGCTTGAGCATGGGCCAGACGACGCGGAAGTAGTTTTGTAGCGGACCGCAGCCGTCGATCATCGCGGCTTCCTCGACATCCAAGGGGATCGACTTGACGAAGCCCGCAAACATAAACACCGACAGACCAGAACCGAATCCGAGGTAGAGCACCACGATGCCGATCGGGTTGTTGAGGTGGAGCATGTCTGCAATCTTGACCGTCGGGAACATGACCATCTGGAACGGGATAATCATGGACACCACGAAGAGGTAGTACAGAAGGTTTGTCCACCACGTCTTGACGCGCGTGATGTAGTAGGCGGTCATCGCGGAGAAGAACACGATGACGATGACGGACAGAATCGTGATGACGAAAGACCACAGGGTGGCTTCCAAGAAGCCCTGCTTGGTCAAGCCCACCATGAAGTTCTCGAAGCCGACCCAGGTTTCACCGATGGGAAGAGAGAAAGGATCGGAGGAGATAGCGAACTTGGACTTAAAGGAGTTAATGAAGATGAAGAGGATCGGCCCAAGGAAGACGATGGTGAAGAACACCAAGATGGCGTAGACCACGAACTTGGCGCCGCCAGACATCCGGGTCTTATTGTCCGAGGGAAGCTGGTGATCCTTCTTCTTCGAGGCCGGGACGGCCTGCGCTGAAGTGCTGGTAGTCATGACTTATGCCTCGATTTCCTTGGAGCGGGTCGCGCGCAGCTGGAAGTACGCGATGACGACCACGACGACGACGAAGATGACGGCCTTGGCCTGACCCACGCCCTCGACGTTCATACGGTTGAACAGCGTGTTAACGATGTTGAGCGCGACCATCTCAGTTTGTCCGCCGGGCGCGCCGTTGGTGAGCGCAAGGTTCTGGTCGAAGAGCTTGAACGAGTTCGACAAAGTCAGGAAGAGGCAAATAGTGATGGACGGCATGACCATCGGGATGGTGACATGGCGAAGCATCTCCCACTTGTTGACGCCGTCGAGCTCGGCTGCCTCGATGAGCTCCGGTGGGACATTCTGTAAGCCGGCAATGTAAATAATCATCATGTAGCCGATGAGCTGCCAGTTAAGCAGCATGATGAGGCCGGCGTAACCGAACTTCCAGTCCGCACTGATGGTCGTGGCATAGTGCGAAAGCACGGCGTTGATCATGGTTTGCCAGGTATAACCCAGCACGATACCGCCGATGAGGTTCGGCATAAAGAAGACCGTGCGGAAAAAGTTGGTTCCGCGGAGTTTGCGGGTCAGCATCCACGCCAAGAGGAAGGCGAAGACGTTGACGGTGATCACAGAAACGATGACCACGAGGACGGTGAAACCGAAGGCCGAGATAAAACCTTCGCGTTGGGAGAAAGCTTTGGCGTAGTTGTCGATGCCAACCCACTTGGCGTTGGTGATGGTGGTGAACTTCGTAAAAGAGAGGAAGAATCCCACGATGAACGGCACCAAGAAGGCAATCATGAATGCCAGAAGGGTGGGCAAGACAAAGACTGGGAAGTACTTCTTCAGCGTTGCTTGCATGGTGGTGAAACCTTAATTTCAAGTGGTGCCACACGCTCCCTAGCGGGAAGGCGTGTGGCGAAGGGGGTGGGGACTTTAGGCCTAGCCCCAGTTGGATTCCTTCTCAGCAGCCCAGTTGTCCTTGAACTGCTTGACGACGTCCTCCCACTTCAGGGTGCCGGAGGCGTACTGCGACAGGGCCTGGCCGAAGTCATCCTTGAACTGCTGGGACGGGAAGTACTGGAAGTTCCACGGGTAGGTGGTCAGATCCTTGTTAGCGATAGCTTCCGCGACCTGCTCAGCGAGGGGATCATTCGGGGTGTCCTCGGCGGTGTAGCTTTCGAACGGTGCGATGAAGCCGAGGTCCTTAACCACGTGCTCCTTGCCAGTCTCGGAGGTAAACAACCAGTCCACGAAGTCCTTGGTGGCCTTCTGGTCGACCTCGGAGGCCTCAGAGTTCACACCCAAGTAGTTCTCGGTACCGACGTTGATGCCGTAGTTTTCTTCGTCCGGCAGGCCCATGTACATCGGCAGGAACTTGATCTTGTCTTCCTTGACCACGTTTCCAGAGGTCTCAGCGATCTGGGACCATGCCCAGTTACCGTTCTGGACCATGGCGGCCTTGCCCTGCGCAAACTCAGCCATGGAGTCAGACACGGTCTTGGAGGGGGCCAGGGTCTTCGCCACGGTGGAATTATCCAGGTAGAGGTCGAAGAGGTTCTTGAATTCCTTGTTGTAGGAGAAGTCGATTTCGTTGGTGTCCTCGACATTCTTGTCCTGGTACTCCTGCCAGATAGGAGCATTAGCCAGGTGAGTCTGCCAACGCCAGTCTTCGCCGGAAGTCAGCGAGGTGGAGGCGAAGGCGCCCTCGATGCCAAGCTCATCCTTCTTGGCCTGCATGTCCTCGGCGACTTCCTTGAGCTTCTGGTAGCTCTTGATTTCGTCGGTGGACTTGATCTTCGCGCCGGAGGTGGCGATGTACTTGTCGAAGATCTCGTCGTTGTAGATGATGCCGAAGCCCTCGACGGCGAACGGAACGCCACGTACCTCGCCATCTTCGGTGGTCAGCGGCGGAATGTCGTCGGTAAGCTGCTTGGCTACCTCGGTATCCGACATATCTGCCATGTAATCCTGCCAGGTGATGAAGCCAGCGGGGCCGTTGACCTGGAAGAGAGTCGGGGCTTCGTCCTTGCCAATCTCTGCCTTGAGGGTCTGCTCATAGGAGCCGGAGGCGGCAGTGACGACCTTGACCTTGACGCCGGTCTCTTCAGTGTAAGCCTTTGCGATCTCCTGGTATGCGGCGTCCTGTTCGGGCTTGAAGTTCAGGAAGTAAACATCGCCTTCCTCGTCGGTAGAGCCGGAGCACGCGACGAGACTTGCGGCGGCGAGCATGGAAGCCATGCTGATGGATGCGATGCGAGTAAGACGCTTCATGAGGTCCTCATCTTTCTTGATGAAAAGCGGGATGATGAGCCGAGATGGATACCCGGCCCGTATTCGGTTGTGTCTGGGATTCCTTCCGTGACGAAGGATTCTTCCCAGCGCCACCAAGTGCTTCATAGCGGATCGCAATCCAACTATGAACTGGTTAGCCTGTCTCCTACCTTAGTGAGGTATTCCACATAATCAAAAGAAAACGGACCTAGAACGCCCGATTGTGACTATATCCATATTCGGGCACGAAATCTTTCCCCATTTAAGGGGCAATCGGGCTTAAAACATACAAATCAATATAATAATCAGCTGAGAGCCGCGTTTTCGATCTGTGGTTTTGGAGGCCACTGGGGCACGCAAGCGGTTATGACAAGTCTCCGTTTGTGGGCTGTGCGTGGAGAAGCCGCGCCTCGTCTCGGCGGGCGGGCAGCACGGACTCAAGGTAGGATGCCGTCGCCTCCGGAAGGGACACGTCCTCTCCCCTCTCTTGGGCAAGGAACCAACGGTGGTCCACGATTTCGTGAAAAATCTGCGCGGGTTCGAGCTTCTGCAACATCTCTACGGGGACAGCGGCGATGGTCGGCTCGTACTCTTGCGTCATCCACAGGTGCGCGGCCTGGGTAAGCCCCACGTGAGGCCCACATTCGACGGCTTGGTAGGCCTGGATGGAACCCAAGAGGCGCTGGGCTTGGTGTTCCT
Source organism: Corynebacterium sp. HMSC070E08 (assembly GCF_001808895.1). Taxonomy (NCBI): domain Bacteria; kingdom Bacillati; phylum Actinomycetota; class Actinomycetes; order Mycobacteriales; family Corynebacteriaceae; genus Corynebacterium; species Corynebacterium sp. HMSC070E08. The sequence continues at coordinate 58,722 of NZ_KV794799.1, read as the reverse complement.
CGACGCTTAATCCCGTCAAACTCAATAACTGCGCGCGGTAGTGGCCGGGATCGACCACCACTGGGCGAATCCGCACCACGTGTTTCGAATCGTCCTTCGTGACCTTGAGCTCGCCTACATCGAAACCCAGCTGATTGAGGCGGTCAATCCGCTCGGAGACGCGCCAATACTCGCTGGCGTCCACGGATTCTTCGGCGGTTAGTTCCGTCCACAGCTCGAGGTAAGAGCTCTCAACCAGGCTGCCTAGGGCGATGACATCGATGGAGGAATCCAAGCATTCTCCTGCTTGCAGGTCCATGAGTTCACCGATGATGTTGACGCGGGCGATGTCGACGTCGTAAAGCCTGCGTGATTCGGAGAGATTGGGCTGGAACTCCCCCGTTTCGGCGTCGACAAGATAGGCCGAATAGGTCTCGGCGTCCCGCCGGAAGAGGGTGTTCGACAGCGATACATCGCCCCAATAGAAGTTCAGCAGATGCATGCGCACGAGTAGCACTGACAGGGCCCGGATTAGCTTTTCCGCCTCGACTACCGTGAGGTGTCGCGAGAAGATCTCGCGGTACGGTAGGGAAAACTCCAGGTGCTCAGTGACCAGCGCCGCGGTGAGCTCCCCGTAGCTCTCTTTGGCTGGGTGTCGGCCGGTAATCACGGCAACAGGGCGCACACTGGGTGCGCCAAGACGCTGCAGTTCGCGCAGCATTTTGTATTCGTGGTGGGCGGTACGCGCGCCGATTTCCTTGACCGCGACGATGCCGCGGTTAATCCCCACGAAACGCACGATGTGCCGGGAAATACCCCTAGGAAGGGCCGCGATGAGTTCAGCGGGCCACTGTTCCAGGGGCGTATCCCACGGCAGCGTCAGAAGTGCCGACGCGTACGTCGAGGAGGTGATACTCATAGACTCTTTCACGTCGAGTCACTCCACCTTCGTAGCTGAATTAATCCTGGCTCTATGCCTATCCGTGCTGCTTGGCTCGCAGTAGCCGGGCACGGGCTACGGCAGGCGCTTTCCAGTCGAGGCTGAGAAGTTGTGCTGGCCGCCTTCGACGATGCGTGCATAGAAAACGCTGCCCGGGGCGGGTGCGGTGTTCGGTGCGGAACGAACGACGATCTGGCCGGATTCGGGGACATCCTCGCTCGAGGAGCCGAGGTCACCTTCGCCCACCAGCTTGCCGTAGAGGAAGGAATCAGAACCAAGTTCCTCTACGAAGTCGAGCTTGATGGGAATGGAGTGGTCGGTGGATTCGCCCTCCGGGATGATCTCTAGGGCCTCCGGGCGGAAACCGATGGTGATGCGATCATTGTCTTCCGGGGTCATGGCCGCGATGGTTTCCGGGGACAGCTTGATGCGGGCGTGCCCCGAGGTAGCGTCACCATCCTTGACCGTAAAGGTACCGAGGTTCATGGCTGGGGAACCGATGAAGCCGGCGACGAAGACATTGGCTGGGCGGTCGTAGAGCTCGCGGGGTGCGCCGACCTGCTGCAGGTAGCCGTCCTTGAGTACCGCGATGCGGTCACCCATGGTCAGTGCCTCGGTTTGGTCGTGGGTGACGTAGACGGTGGTGACCCCGAGCTTGCGCTGCAAAGCCGCGATCTGGGTACGCGTCTGCACACGCAGCTTGGCGTCGAGGTTGGACAGTGGCTCATCCATGAGGAAGACCTGGGGATTACGAACGATGGCGCGGCCCATGGCTACGCGCTGGCGCTGACCACCGGACAGGGCCTTCGGCTTGCGCTCCAAGAATTCGGTCAGGCCCAAGGTAGCGGCGGCTTCATCGACGCGCTTGTTGATCTCGTCCTGGGATTTGCCTGCGATCTTTAGCGCAAAACCCATGTTCTCGCGCACGGTCATGTGCGGGTAGAGAGCATAGTTCTGGAAGACCATAGCGATGTCTCGGTCACGCGGTGCGACGTGGGTGACGTCCTTGTCGCCGATGAAGATGGCACCGTCCGTGACGTTTTCCAAGCCGGCCAGCATGCGCAGCGTAGTGGATTTTCCACAGCCGGATGGGCCGACCAAGACGAGGAACTCGCCGTCAGCGATTTCCAGGTTGAACTTCTTGACGGTGGGTTCTGTAGCTCCTGGATAGGTTAGGGATGCATCTTTGAACGTTACGGTTGCCATAGCAAACTCTCCTCCATCGGCAGGTACGTGCCGAACGATCCGTAGTGTGAGAATGAAGTGAAACAAGTCACTGTGCACCGGATAAAGTGCCACTTACGACATTAGCACCGATGGTGGTTATTACCACAAAAGCCCGAAAGCCATGACAGGCCTTCGGGCTCGTGGTGAGGAAAGCAGTTTTAGCGGTTGAGTGTGCCCTTCACCAAGTTGGATACCTCGGAGACAAAGTCGGAAACAGCAGTCTTAGCGTTGCTGAACTTGGGGCCAAGCTCCATGTCCTTTACCGTGCGTGAGGTGATCTTGGATACCTCAGAGGTAAAGTCGCTGACCTGCTCGGAGCGGTGCGCAACGCCCCACTTGGTGACCTCCAGCAGGGAATCCTTGACAAAGGAGCCGTCAAGCTTCGACTCACCCAGCTCGCGCTCGGTAAAGGTAATCGGTACCTCGCGGACATCGAAGCCATCCTTGATGGCGCGGAAGGCAACGTCAACCTGGAAAATGTAGCCGGCGTTAGAGAGCTCATCGAAGTCTAGGTGCTCGAGTAGCTCGCGACGGAAGGCACGGTAACCGGCGGTCATGTCGTTGATGCCGGTGCCCAAGGCGACCGAGATGTACTTGTTGCCCAGGCGGGAGAGCAGCTCGCGGTTGGCCGGCCAATTGACGGTCTCACCGCCCGGAACATAGCGAGAGCCGATGACCAAGTCAGCACCCTTGTCAATTTCCTCGAGCAGCAGGTGCAGCTGCTCCGGCGCGTGGGAGCCGTCTGCATCCATCTCGCACAGCACCTGGTAGTCCTTCTCTAGGCCCCACTTGAAACCGGCGATATACGCGCCGAGAAGTCCGCCCTTGCCCTCACGGTGGAGAACGTGCAGGTGGGAGTCCTCAGCGGCCAGCTTATCCGCCGCGTCACCGGTGCCGTCCGGGGAGTTATCGTCCACAATCAGGATGTGAACCTCCGGCGTTGCCTTGCGCACACGCCCGGTAATGAGCGGTAGGTTCTCAATCTCGTTGTAAGTAGGGATGATGACCAGGGTAGATTCGCGGGTCGAGCTCACTAGTTCCTTGCTCCTTTAGATTTCTTTTTCAGGCGCGCTGCGTCGTCCGGACAAGCGGGTGGAATAGATCGCATACAGCGCACAGACCGTTCCAATAATAGCCATGAGCCATTGCAGGAGCGAACCATAACGCACCGCAAATGTGCGCCCTTCTCGCAGCGGAAGCTCTTCTTCGAGATATGCCGGTTCAAAGATACCGCTGGCTTGGCTCACTGAGCCATCCGGGTAGACGATCGCCGAGACTCCGGACGTAGCCGCCACAACGACGGCCCGATCCGCTTCGATCGCGCGCAAGCGGCTCATGGCCAACTGCTGGTAGGTCATGTCGGAGTCACTAAAGGTGGCATTGTTCGTCGGTGTCGTGAGGATCTGCGCCCCGTTGTTGATGGCGGTTCGGAACGCCTGGTCAAAGCTGACCTCATAACACGTGGCAACGCCCACTGCGGTCCCAGCCATGGTGACCACGCCCGGACCGTCGCCGGGCTTCATGTCGCCCGCCAGGTCCACCAGATCGGTGATCTTCCTAAAGAAATCACGCATCGGCATCGTCTCACCAAAAGGCTGCAGGTACTTCTTGTGGTGGTACTCCCCTGCCGAGCCATCCGGATTAAACACCTGCATGGTGTTCCGTGCGCCAACCTCATCCTGGGTCAGCGTTCCGACGAGGATTGGGGCATCGATGTCGCGGGCGGCGCCGTCGATAAGCTCCCGAGCGTCCTCATTGGCAAAAGGATTGATATCGGAGGAGTTCTCCGGCCAAATGACGATATCCGGTCTGGACCCATCCTGCGCGGCCTGCTCGGTCACGCGGACGTGGTTATCCAGCACCGCGCGGCGTTGGGCGGCAAAGTCAAGGCCCAGCCGTGGCACGTTTCCTTGCACCGCGGCGACCGTCACCGTGCCTGTTGTGCGGCCCGGGCGGTCCACGCTCTGTGCCGCTAGCAAGCCAGCTAGCAGTGGCACCGCCAAAAACGCACATGCCAGGCGCGGTGAGCGGGCAAGCCCCACCAATCCTGCGCCTACGCAGACCACCGCGCAGGTAATGAGTGCCGGCCCGCCCCACGAGGCAAGGTTGGCGAGTGGGCCCTCTATTTGCCCCCAGGCGAGGCGCACCCACGCAAAACCGCCAAAGGGCACTGAGGAGCGCAGCATTTCTACCGCCACGTAGAAGAACGGGAAGAGAGCGAAACCGTAGTTTAAGCGCAGCAGCGCCGCCCCGCCGATACCAAGGAGGATGCTGTACAGAGACAGGAATAAAGCGAGCGCAATATAGGGCATGTTGCCCACTAACTCACCAATCCATGGCAGCGTGAACAAGTACAACACCGCGCTATGTACACAAGCGACGAGGGCCGCCCACCCCAGACCGAGGGGTTTTCTCCACGGTGAGAGCGCTGCCACGAGCATCGCCATGCCGATTATGCCGGCGGCCCACCAGCCGCGTGGCTCAACGGCAAGGTAGGTCACCGCGCCCGACGCAGCAGCGAGAGCGAGCCGGGCCACAAGTACCAGCACTACTTCTTTCCGTCCTCAAAGTCTTCGGGCTTGACGTGTTGGGTCCACGTGCGGATTTCATCTTCATCCAAGACCTCATGCGACTGGCCAGTTTGATCCATGCCCCCCATTCCATCACCGCTGGCGCCTGCGTCAAAGGTGCCGAAGGAACCATAGGAATCGCGGTGCTGGGCCATGGGTGAGGCTTCGTACACGCGCACGCCCATGTTTTCGATCTTCCGGAACATCGATGCCGCAAGTAGCGTGCGGATGATGGACCGCGTGGGCGCAAAGATAAGCAGTGCTCCGAAGACCGTGGAGACAAATCCGGGCAGTGACAGCAGGATTCCGCCCACCATGGTCAGGCCAACGTTGCCTGCCGTCTTGCCCGGGGTGGGATCCTCCATGACGTACACACCGTCATCGGTTTGACGGATGCGGCTGACCATCATGCGGCGGACTTCCCAGCTGGCGATAGTCATGCCGAAGAGCATGGTCAGCGCCAAGGCAAGCAGCGCCCACAGCACACCAATCCACTCGGCAACGGCCCAAAAGGCCATAGTTTCTAGGAGGATGTACGCGATGAAGAGAACAAACGGCATGTCGCCCACCATACTTGCTGGGCTTGGCGCTTCGCAGGAGACCCTCCCGGAGCGACTAGACTGTCCCACCATGTCCCTCCCTGAGTCGAAGCATCCCGAATCCGCTACCTTGCGCTTCCATCCCGCCGGCGGCGTCGTCACCCCCGAGCAGTGGCTCGCTCTGGGCCAGGCCGCCAGAGAACATGGCGATGGCAATGTGTACCTAGAGCAGCACAGCGTCATCGGCCTGCGAGGCGTCGCCAATGCGCAGGTGCTTGGCGACGTCCCCCTGCCCACCACCGCCGCTCACGTGCTGGCCTCTCCCCTCTCGCTGCGCGCCCGTCAGGTAGCGCAGCGGATCGCGGAAGCCTTAGCCGACGTCGATCAGGATGCCCCTGCGATAGCCCGTGCCGCGCTTTTTGGTGTGGATAGCGGTGCTGGTGATCTCCTCACACACGGGGTGGCGGCTGGCCTTCAGCTCTCTGGTGAGGAGGCGGAAGACGATGAAGATACCGCCACCGCGCGCCTGATCCGCGACGGTGAGCCCACCGGGCCGCTGCTGGGGCTTGCGGATGCCATTTCCCAACTCGTGGACTTTGCGGAAAAGGTCTCTGCAGATCACCTGCAGGACTTAGAACGTGTCTCGGATGCGGCAGGGTCAGCTCCCACTTCGCCTGCGCTGCCCATCGGCTGGCTGACTGAGCACACGAAGCCCGGCCGCGTCGATCTGGGCGCGGGCCTGCAGCATGGCGTGCTGCCCGGAGAATACGCTGGGCTTATCGCCCAGCTGGGCGCGTCCATCTCGGTAACCCCCTGGCGCGGATTGGTCATCCACGATCTAGCCGAGGGAGATGCTGACGTTGTGTTGCGCGTCCTTGCACCGCGCGGATTCATCTTCGATGCGAATTCTCCTGCCCTCGGGCACCGCTAGCGCGGCATGTGCCGCCAGATGGGACGCGGTACCAGCTTCATCACCCACGCTAAGAGCTGAAGAGGCCGTGGAATCCATAGCGTGCGGGAAGCCGGCCGCGAACCTGCCGAGGACTCAATGGCCTTGACCACCGCTTGGGCCACAACGTCAGGGGTAACGGACAAGGGCGCGGGTGTCATGCCTTTAGTCATCGACCCAATGACGAAGCCGGGGCGCGCGGTGATCAGCGCTAGGCTGCTGCCCTGCAATCGATCCGCTAAGCCTTGGCAGAAGGCATCCAGGCCCGCCTTGGTCGAGCCATAGACATAGTTGGCCCGGCGGGCCCGCCACCCAGCGATGGAGGAAAAGGCCACGATGTGCCCTCTCGTCATGACGTCGGCAAGCACGGTGAGCATGGATACCTGCGCTGCATAGTCCACCAGCGCTATGTCGAAGGCGTGGGCTTCGTCGTGCTCCGCGCGCTCCTGATCGCCCAGAATTCCGAAGGCGACGACGGCCGTGGTGATCTCTGCCCCTGCGAGTGCTGCGGCTTGTTCGATGACCGCGCGGTGGGAGGAAACTTCCGCAGCGTCGAAGGACAGCGTGTGAACGGACGACGCCCCGCTGCTGAGGAGTTCGGAGTGCAGCCTGTCCATACCGTGTTCGCCCCGCGCGGCGAGAACTACCGGGCGACCCTCACACAGCCGACGTGCAAGCTCCCCACCGATGTCGCTGCGCCCGCCAAGAATCAGTAGCGCGCCAGTTTCTCCCATTAGCGCAACCCCCGCGGTGCCTGGTTCAGGGACTCGTAGCCGGACTCGGTGATTACCACGATGTCCTCAAGGCGCATTCCCCACTTGCCCGGTACGTAGATACCCGGCTCGATCGAGAAGGCCATGGACTCGGAAAGTTCCAGCCCGTTTCCTTCCATGATGAAGGGCTCCTCGTGCGTCGACAAGCCAATGCCGTGTCCGGTGCGGTGCGTGAAGAACTCACCCCAACCGGCGTCTTCGATCACGCTGCGCGTCGCTCGGTCGATCTCCTGGGCGGTCGCACCCGGGCGCGCAGCAGCTCGGCCGGCAGCCTGGGCCTTCTCTAGGACCGCGTAAGCCTCGCGAAACTCTGCCGGCGCGGCAGCAGGATCGGCGCCAACGACGTAGGTGCGGGTGCAGTCGGAGTGATAGCCCGAGGGCAGCGTGCCGCCAATATCCACCACCACGGGATCACCAGCGGCGAGTACTCGGTCCCCAAAGTCATAGTGTGGATTGGCTCCATTCGGACCGGAGCCCACGATGATGAAATCCACCTCGCGGTGCTCGCGCAAAATGAGCTCCCGCACATCTGCGGCTACGTCGGCCTCGGTGCGCCCCGGCTGCAGGAGGCGCGGCACCTCGGCGTGGACAGCGTCGATAGCCGCCGCTGCAGCGCGTAGCTCAGCCACCTCATCTGGATCCTTGCGGGTAAAAAGCTCAGCGAGGGCCTCGGTGGCCAGAACATACTTTGCGGGGTGCTGTTCCTTCGCAGTACTAGCTTCGAGGTTGCCAATTGCGGACTGAAAGCGCAGCACGTGATCGGCGGTGAGTGAGGATCCCAAGGCAACGGTGGAAGGACGCGCACCTTCCAAGGCCAGCGCATAGGGATCCTGCCCATCGCTCCATCCCACCAGCTGGGTCGCAACGCCCTGAAGCGACTCAATGTCGGTGCTGGGGGCGACGATTACCGGTTCGGCATCGGGACGGATAACCAAGCAGGTCAGGCGCTCGTGGGAGGAGACCCACGAACCGGTGAGGTACGCGAATTCGGCACCTGTACCCACTAACAGGATGTCGATGTCCTTAGCAGCTGCGATAGCGCGGGACCGGCTCAGTCGGGACGCATAATCAGTCATGACAGTTAGCCTACCGCCCGCCTTTGTCCAGTTAAGCTGGGAGGCGTGAATTCCCATCCCGCTGCCGTCAAGCTCCGGACTCGCACAAGCTATTGCTCGGGAGTGCTCATCGATGCGTCCTTAAGACCCCGCTCCCAACAGGCAACCCGGTTGGTTCTGACCTGCGCGCACTTCTTCCGCGACGGCCTTGACAAGGGGGATCACTACAGGGTGAGTGGCGGGTTCAACCGGCGCGTCGCCGTCGTGCGCACGATTGACGGAACCGACATGGCGCTGTGCTTGCTCGACCGGCCGGCCCCGCCCCGGGACCTTCCTGGGCTTGCGGAAAACACCCCGCCATTCCGCGCTCCAGTCACCACCTGGGGATATGGCGGAAAAGCTCGCCGTGCCCAACAGCGCAGTGGGCTTTTTCTCCTTCCCTTCTTCCGCACCTGGTCCATTGACTTCCTCACAACCGTCTCCCCCGCCGGATTTGTCTTCAACACGATTCCGGCAGTCAAAGGTGACTCGGGCGGTCCAGCTTTAGTCGATGACGCTGTTATCGGTACGCAAGCTCTCATCCTTAACCCGTTGGGGCGCAACCTCAAGCTCGCCACCGTGGCGCTCGTTGCGCCCCACCGCCAAGCAATCGGTGCGGCAGCCACGGCGCTGCTTCGCGGTGGCACCGAAGACTAGGCGCTAAGCCTAGGCGCCGATGGCGACGACGCCGCGCTGGATCGCGTCGATGGCGCGCCGGGCATTGCGACGAATTTCGTCCTCGTAGCCCGTCTTTGCCACCTGCTGAAGCAGGTCAATGACCTGGCGGCACCAGCGGACAAAGTCACCGGGGGTTAGCTCTGCACCAGACTCGTTAGACGCGCCCATGCAATAGGCCAGCGGCGCGCCCGCCGTCCACTGGTGGATAGCTAGCGCGAACGACGGCTCCGGCTCCCTCGTTTGCGGCAGGTTATGGCGTTTCTCATCGGCGACGAGCTCGCTATAAATGCGCCATGTAGCGTCCATGGCGTTAGCCATTGCGTCGGTAGCCGCACCGGGTTCCCCGCGAGTGGTCTTGCGGTTTTCAAAGACACAGAGGGAGGCCACACCGGCCAGCTCCGCCGGGTCGAGGTCGTTCCAGATACCGCGCTTGAGGCATTGCGCCACCAGTAGGTCCGATTCGGAGTGGATTTTAGCCAGACGCTCGCCCTCATCCGTGATGACCGGCTCGCGGTTTTCGCCGTAACCATCAAACTCCACGTAGTCCATCTCCGCCAGAAGATCCACGATGCGCTCGAAGGTGCGGCCAAGAGTATCCGTGGCGCGCTCGACCTTATCCTCAAGCCTGGCTAGCTCGCGTTCGCGGCGCGCCAGCTTCTGCGCCACCCCGGCCAGCTGCTCGCGGTCGGTCGCGGGCCAATGGTGCACCGGATGTTCGCGGAGGGCATCGCGCAACTGCGCGATCTTCTTGTTGGGGCGATTCCGCGGCTCAGTGCGCATCTTCTTCGGACGCTTGTAGTAGTCGCGCTTGAAGGACTCCTGGACAAATCGGGTATGGCGGCGCGGGTTCTTCTGCGCTGCGCGCGGGAGCTTCATGTGCCCAACGACGATCGGCGGATTATCGATACCGGCGGAATCGATGCGTCCAGACCATCCCGTTTCAGTGGTTACCCAGGGGCGTGGATCAGCAGTCTGGTTGGCCGGGGTAATAACGACAGCCAGCGTTGGCCGTTTCTTGGTTGCGATGGCGATGACTTCACCCACCTGCAAGCGAGCCAGTACTGCGGCAACTTCCTTGTTTCTCTCCTCCTTCTTGAAGGCCCGCGCTGACTTCTCCTCCTCGGTCAGCGCTCGGCGCAGACGCATATAGTCCATGAGAATCTCAGCGGGGTCTTCGCCATCGGTGGCAGGCGGAGCCAAGTTAACTACGGCCTGCTCCAACTGTGCGCGTAGTTCGCGGACGCGGTGCTCAGCGCGCTCAATCTCTCGGGTTTCCTCCACAACGGATCCATCCGCCTGGAACTGGGCGAAAGACTTCTCCAGCAATCGGAGCGAGTCATCAAAGCCAAGCATGCCCAGCAGGTTGATAGCCATGTTGTAGCCGGGCTCGAAAGTGGAAATGAGCGGATAGGTACGAGTTGACGCAAGCCCCGCCACCGCGGTGGGATCCATAGCGGGTGCCCACTGAACGACGGCATTGCCCAAGGTATCGATGCCTCGCCTACCGGCGCGGCCGGTGAGCTGTGTGTACTGGCCCGGTGTCAGGTCCACGTGTGCCTCGCCGTTAAATTTCACCAGTTTTTCCAGCACCACGGTGCGCGCCGGCATGTTGATTCCTAGGGCCAACGTTTCGGTGGCGAAGACTGCCCGCACGAGGCCCTTGACGAACAGTTCCTCTACGATGTGCCTAAAGGCCGGCAGCATTCCTGCGTGGTGAGCGGCGAAGCCACGCGAGAGTGCTTCGCGCCAACGTTTGAAATCAAGGACCTTGAGGTCTTCTTCCGGAATGCCTTCCACGCCCTTATCGACGATGGCCTTGATCTCAACAGCCTCCTCCTGGGAGGTCAGCACCATGCGGGAGCGCAAGCACTGATACAGAGCACCGTCGCAGCCCGCGCGGGCGAAGATGAAGGTAATTGCCGGCAGCATCTCCATTGATTGCAGCTCTTTGAGAACCTCCGGGCGGCCAAGCGGACGGTAACGGTCCTGCGCACGAGGCGCGCCGCTGCGCCGATCACTGTGCCGGTCGCTGCGCCCGCCGCCTTTGTGACGGGCGCGGGCGCGGAAGCTCGCACGGTTCTGGGCATAGTCTGCGCGGCCATTATCGGTATCGCCGGCCTCCAGACGTTGGATACGCCGTGCGAGCTCAGTGTTTACCTGGCCGCCTGAGTCGGGTTCAAAGAGCGGATAGATTTTGCGGCCGACCATCATCCACTGGTCCAGCGGTACGGGGCGCTTATCGGTAACGATGACCTTGGTATCTCCGCGCACGGTGGTTAGCCACCGGCCGAACTCCTCGGAGTTGGACACCGTTGCGGACAAACCGATAATGGAGACATGTTCCTCCAGGTTGAGGATGACCTCTTCCCACACTGCGCCGCGCGAAGCATCCGCAAGAAAGTGGATCTCATCCATGACCACATGGGTCAAGCGATCCAATGCACCTGAGCCCGCGTAAATCATGTTGCGCAGGACCTCAGTGGTCATCACGAGGATGTCCGCGGAGGAGTTAATGGAGACATCACCGGTCAGCAGCCCGACCGCATCCTCACCATGCGCGTCAACTAGGTCGTGGTACTTCTGGTTACTCAGCGCCTTGATGGGTGTGGTGTAGAAACAGCGGGTCCCTTGGCGCAGCGCCAAGGACACGGCGAACTCACCCACCACGGTTTTACCCGCGCCGGTGGGCGCACAGACCAGAACACCGTGGCCAGCTTCGACGGCTTGGCATCCTTGGATCTGGAATTCATCCAGTGAGTACGGAAGCGCTTGGGTGAACTCGTCCAGATGCGTCAGTGTCATAAGTCCCCAGGGTACCTGTCAGGGACGGCGTACTAGTGCGCCGGTCCCCGGCGCCAAGCAGAACGATTGAACAAGTTCGCTAAGAAGGCTGACGAGGTTAGAGAACGTCGTCGAAGAAGCCGCTCTGCGGGGGCTGAGTATTCGTCTGTTGAGGCTGCGGTACCCGAGCGTCAGGAGTCGAAGCCGGGGCGACAGGCCCGGAAGATACCGGCCGCGACGACGCAGAAACGCTCGTGGATGCAGACACCGGAGTCGGTGCGCCAATGGCACCCGGACCTTCATCCAGCGACGAGGCAGTTTCATCGTCCAAGTCCATCCAGTCTGGGCGCTGGCGCTTTTGGCGCTTGTCGTTGATGCGGCAGAACTGGAAAGCTATCTCCACAAGAACCACGAGAGCACCGGCCAAAACCAACATTGAGAAGGGTTCTTGGCCCGGTGTAACAACCGCGGCGAAAATCATGATGACGACAATGATGATGCGGCGCTTATCTTTGACGTGGTCATATTCCAAAACACCAATCAGATTAAGGCAAACCACGAGTAGTGGGATCTCAAAGCTCACGCCAAAGATGAGGAGCAACGCCAGCAGGAAGTAGAAGTAACGCTCACCCGTGAGCGCTGCGGTCTGGTACTCCGAGCCCATGCCCATGAGGAACTCCAGACCCACGGAAAGGATGACGTAGGCGAGAACCGCGCCGAGCACGAAGAGCAGGACCGCAGTCGAGACAAACAAAAAGGTAAAGCGGCGTTCGTTCTTGTGCAGGCCGGGCACGATGAAGGCCCATATCTGGTAGAGCCAGACCGGTGAGGACAGCACAGTGCCGGCTAACGCGCCAACCTTGAGTCGGAGCATCAGCATTTCGAAGGGGCTGGTTGCGAGCAGACGGCATTCGCCGTCCGCGGAGAAGGAAACACGGCTCTCTTCGGGGAGTGAGCAATAGGGACCGCGCAAAATCTCACCTAGCGGTGACATGCCAAACGGGGCGTGTTGGTACCAGATGAATCCGATGATGGCACCCACAACGAGGGCGAGAAGGGAAATGACGATGCGTCGGCGCAGCTCCTGGAGGTGCTGAACTAAGGTCATCTCCCCCGTTGGGTTCTTGGGCTTGCGGCGTAGCTTTGAGCTCCATTTTTGCTTCGGCGCGTTAGAAGCAGGATTCGACGGTGTACTCGCGGTACTCAAAGCAAGACCTCCACAGAAAAGCCCACGACGGCAGGCGAGGCCTCAGCACGCCGAGGGACTCGGAGTGTGGTCTGCCTGCCGGGAAAGATTATTAGTTCTGGTTTCCGTCAGCCGGCTTGGAAGTGCGCGGCTGCATCTCCGGGCTGTTCCAGAAGTCCTCGTCGGACTGCTTGGAGCCCGCGATCTGGCCCTGCTGCTCAGAGGTGTTGTTCTCCTCTTTCATCTCCTTGACTTCGGACTTGAAGATGCGCATAGACCGGCCCATGGAGCGAGCCAGCTCCGGCAGCTTCTTAGCGCCGAACAACAGCACGATCACGAGAACAACAAGGCCGATTTCCAAAGGTCCCACGGTCATTGAGGGTGCCCCTTCTTTCTTGGTCGATGAAGCGTGCTTGTTCACACAGCGCGACGCTGAGCGACGTGCACGCGGGAGAGCTCTTAGTCTGGCAGTTGAGTATAACGCTCCAGTGCTCGTTTTCTATGCTCCGAAATGGCGTCAACGAGCTTCTGCGGCCCCACAACCCGCATGCGATCAGCTTGGCCGAGCGCGAAACGGCTAAACCACGCCTCCGAGCCGACCGGCATCGTTGCAGCTATGAGGCCATTTTCTAGGGTCTCGCCAAGGGTGATGTCGTAGTGTTCCGCTAGCCAGGTGAATTCTTGGTGAATCTCCAGCTCCGCAACAAGAGTGTGATCTAGACCAAAGGGTGAATCTGGGTTGAAATCCAGTTCGCGCACATGTGGGGTGGCGGTTGCGTCAAGCACCTCAACATCACTCATGCGGTCGAGGCGGAACGTTCGGTGCTCCCCCACCGACTCGTCCCAGGCCACCAAATAGGGTTCGCCGTCCACGATAAAGATGCGGGCCGGGTGCACGGTGCGCTCGCTGGTGCGGTTGGAGGACATACTCCAGTAGGTAAAACGCACTTGCCGGCGCTTGTCGACGGCCCCCGCCAACGCCGCTTGCACCTCGGACTCCTCGGGATCGGTCGTGGCCAGCGAGTCATAAATGGCGGCGGTCTTTTCGTCCATGATTGCCCGCAGCTTCGCGGCGGCGGAATGGACGGCGGTGACGTCGACAAGCCCCGGCATCGCTTCCAAAGATTCCAGGGTAAGCAGCAACGCGCCGGCCTCAGTTGGGGTCAGTCGCAATGCCTGGGTCAGGCCCTGGTCGTTGTAGATCTCGATGCCATCGCGGTAGCTAAAGCTTAAGTCGATAAGGTCCTCGGTATTGCGGCCCACACCGGAGCAGAAGAGACGGTCGATAGCATCCTTAAGCTCAGCAGGGGTCATCCCTAAATCCTCGGCAGCCTCCATCGGGGTCAGCCCCGGGTGGTTACGCAGGTAAGGGATGAGGTTGAGGGAGCGAACAAGGGACTGCAGCTTGCGGGGTTGATCAACCATGGCGGGCCTCCTCGCCAGACGCTGATGATGGGGCATCACCGACACTTAAGAGTGTGATGATGTCGGCACGAACCTCGGGTGGCTCGATAACCACGACATCTGGTGCATAGCCCGCAGCGGTGCGCACCAACCAATCGTGGTGTACGTTGGTGAGTTCTAGAAGTCCATCCTCGCGCCTGCGTCCGGCGTCGACAAGCTCGGCGGCCTGCCCCTCGGGAACCTCGAGGACTGCATTTACCGTTTCGCCCCGCTCCAGCGCCTCTACAACGAGATCCTGCAGTGGTGCAGTGGGCTCGAGGTGCGTGGCCGCAGCGCGCGAGCGCCTGACGTTGTCCACGCGGGTAGCGCGAAAAGTTCGGGGAGCCTCGCGGTCCACATCCCAACCGACGAGATAAACACGATCCCGGTGGTTGACCAGCCCCCAGGGATCCATATGGCGGCGAACCGCCTCGGCAGAGGGCGTGGCGTAGTAATCGAAGGAAATGCGCAGCCCAGCACGCACTGCGGTGATGACTCCAGTGACGAGCTCTGGGCTCAACCTGGACATGTCGTTGACTGCGGTGTACACCGGCGCTCCGCTCAAGTCGCGGGAGGCGCCTGAGGCTGCGATCTTGGTCCACGCGGAGAGACTGAAATCGCTTAAGCCTCCCGGAGTGCCGATGCCGCCGGCTACGCCGAGAACCATGGCCTCCTCCGGCGTGAAATCGACGGGAGGTAGCTGGTAGTTTTCGGGATCGAGCCGGTACAGCGAACCTTCCGCGCCGCTGCTGTGTACTACTGGCACACCGGCGCGCTGCAGGGTCACGATGTCGCGGGAAAGCTGCTTGTGAAAGGCTTCATCGCTGCGTGACTGGTAGCCCTCGACGTGGCTGCGGATCCACGCCGCGCTGCGGTCCGGAACCCCGCCTTGGTGCGCTGCCCCATGCAGGGCAAAGGTGAGGTTGGTGAGCCTTTCGATAGCGCGGTCTCTGACCGGCGTCCGGGCTGCAGTGCGATCTACTGAAGGCATAGTGGCAGGTTCCTTGATCAGCTCTACGGCTCTACGAGCCTGGGTGCGAACGCATGTAGTCTAACAACCCATCTAGGCGCGGGTCCTCGGACACAAAGGGGTCGGAGAACTCCTCGGTCATCGGTTCAGGCCGGTTGACCTTCATCCGCGTCCAATCCACCGTTACCGCGGCATCGAGCTCGCGGGCAACAGCGAGAAACTCCCCGCGCAGCTTGGCACGGGTGGTCTGCGGGGCGGTGTCGACTGCGGCGTTGATTGCAGCATCGTCGATCCAGCGTTTCACCATGCCGCGCTGCTCCAATACGCTGTAGAGGCCGCGACCTGGACGGATGTCATGGTAGGTCAGGTCAATCTGTGCCAGCTTGGGGTGCGACCAATCCCCGCCCAGGCGCTCGCGGTAGCGGTTCAGCAGGCTGCGCTTGATGACCCAATCGATCTCGCGGTCAACGCCGGAGAAATCCTGAGTGTCAATGGCCTGGAGGGTGCGCTTCCACAAGTCCACGACCCGGGCCAACTCAACCGTCGGAGTGCCTGCGTCCTCGCGGTGATCCAGCCAGCGCTCGGCAGCGGTACAGAGCTCCTGCTGCACGGCGAGCGCGGTGGTGCTGCCGCCTCCCTCAAGCGGAAGCTCGGTGCGGCCGGTGGGGTCGAGCGCGATGGCCCTAATGTGTTTAATTGGCTCGAGTACCGAGAATGCCGGCACCTCAAAACCGGCTTCCAGCATCTCCAGCATGAGCAGCGTGGAGCCAACTTTGAGGGCCATCGTGGGTTCGGCCATGTTGGAGTCGCCAACGATAACGTGCATGCGGCGGAAACGCTTGGAATCACCATGCGGTTCGTCGCGAGTATTGATGATGGGGCGCGAGCGAGTCGTCGCAGAGGACACACCTTCCCACACCTGGTCGGCACGTTGGGAGAGCACGAAACGCGCGGGTTCCTCTCCCTTGGCAGGTCTAACCATCCCTGCGCCACAGATGAGCTGGCGGGTGATCATGAACGGCAGCAGAGCTTTGCCGAGGTCCTTGAGCACCACGTGGCGGCCGATGAGGTAGTTCTCGTGGCAGCCGTAGGAATTGCCGGCCGAGTCCACATTGTTCTTGAACAAGTAGACAGCGCGCTTCTCCCCCTCCGCCGCCAGTGTTTCCTCCGCCTGCACGGCCATGCGATTGACCACAGCATCGCCGGCGCGCTCATAGGCAATGAGCTGGGTTAAGCTATCGCACTCCGCGGTAGCGATCTCCGGGTGGGAACCCACGTCGAGGTAGAGGCGGGAGGCGTTGGGACTAAAGATATTGGAGGAAGAGTACTTCGACACGATGGGCCGAAAAAGCACGCGGGCGATCTCATCCGGGGACATCACCCGCTGTCCATCGCTTGCGCTCGCTGTAATGCCGTACTCGGTTTCGATGCCCATAATCCGCCGTGCATAAACGGGGGCGCTATCGGAGGGCTGCTCCACCTTTATTCGCCGCCCTTTTGGACGTAGGAGCGCACGAACTCCTCGGCGTTGGACTCCAAAAGGCCGTCAATCTCATCGAGGAGGTCATCGGTACCCGCGCTGTTGATGCTGACTTGTCCGGCGTCGAACTCCGGAGTGTCGCCTCCTTGACCGTTGCCGCCACCGGCGTTGATCTGAGACTGCTGTCCGCTCATTCTTAAGAGCTCCTTTCGCGAGTGGAAAATGCTGCGCTAATACAGTGTAGGGTACTCGATTCGCACCCCGAGCTGGCGCAAACTATTAACGAAGTCGGCGGCGCTGTCCGCAGATTCCAGCAGAGCGCCCACCTCGTCCTGCCCGAGTCTTTTTGTGTCGTCGAGTGCCACGCAGGCAGTACCAGAGTTGGCTCCCTCGGCCTCACCGATGCGGAAGGTCAGCGACTGCCAGGACGCCGCCAAGACATCCTCCCCGAACTTTCGGGTGGCGTGGCCGCGCAGGTAGGCGCGGGTATCCGCGGGCGGCGTTTCCGCTGCAGCAGCAATCTCTTCCTCGCTGACCAAGGTACGCATCTGCCCCTTGCGCACGAGCGCATGGTAGAGGGACTTTGCCGGATCGATGTCGGTGTACTGCAGATCGATCAGCGCCAGCTTCGGATCATCGGCCGCCACGCCGCGGTCCAGGTAGCCCTTAATCAAGCGGTATTTTGCTACCCAATCCAGCAGGTGGGCGGCCTTGAGCGGGTTGTCGGCCAGAAGCTCGACAACCTCGTCCCAGACGGTGAGTACCTTTTCATCCGCTTCGGAGGCGGCGGTAACCCTTTCCCGGTAGATGGCCAAGATGTCGAGGGCGGTGAGGCGGCGGCCGTCGTGAAGCTTAAGCTGATGGGTCAAGGTAAGGTCGCGGCTCACCCGCTGCACCTCCTCCACCGGTTCCATAAGGCGCATGTCACTAAAGTCCACGCCGCTCTCGATGGCATCGAGTACTAGCGAGGTCATGCCTAGCTTGAGCAGCGTCGAGGTGTGGGACATCGTGGCGTCACCGATGATGACGTGCAGGCGGCCGAAGTCCTCGGCCACCGCGTGTGGCTCGTCGCGGGTGTTAATGATGCCGCGGTTGAGGGTGGTTTCTAGGGAGATTTCCTGCTCGATGTAGTCCGCGCGCTGCGAAATCTGGAAACCTGGCTCCTCTCCATCGACGCCCACACCCATGCGGCCGGCACCGGTGACCACTTGGCGGGCAACGAAGAAAGGAATCAGCCCCTGGGCAATATCATCGAAGTCGGTGTTCCGAGAGTACTGGTAATTCTCGTGGCTGCCATAGGAAGCCCCCTTGCCGTCCACATTGTTCTTGTAAAACTTCAGCGGCGGGCAGGGATCGTGTGTGGCCAACACGGACGTGCCCTGCGCGGTCAGCGATGCTACGGCCTCCCCTGCACGGCGCAGGATGAGGTCACCGGCGGCGTCGTAAAGCATCGCATCCCAGGCATTCGTGCACTCCGGTGAGGAGTATTCGGGGTGGGCGTGGTCGACGTAGAAACGCGCGCCATTGGCGGTCACCACGTTGGCCACACCCAGCGCGTTCGGGTCCACCACCGGCACGGTGTGGTAGCGCTTGAGATCGAAGCCGCGGCTATCGCGCAGCGGGTGCTCCTCCCGAAAATCCCAGCGGGAGCGCGCGCCGGTATGCAGGGCGGCATAAGCCACAACAGCATGGGTGGAGGTCACGATCGGTGACAGCGCCGGGTTGGACGGCGTGGAGATTCCATACTCAGTTTCGGTTCCTAGAACACGGCTCATGGCTACACTCCCATCAATTCGACCTGGGTGACATACGCGCCAGCAGAGGTACCTGCGACGATCTTTGCCCACTCTTCCGGGTTGGCGGAGGTGGGGACGTATTCCGATTCAGCCTGTTCCGCGGCTATAGCCTCGTGGAGGTGCGCTGCGGTTATGCCGGTGGACTTCGCCCCATCGGTGGCAGTGGCTGCGTCCAACGCTTCCTTGATCGCCAGCTTCTTGGCACGGGAGACGATGTTGGCGATCATTGCGCCGGACACGAAGTCCCGGTAGTGCAGCACACGCGGATCCGCGTTAGCGAAGTGGAGTTTGACGAACGGCCGCTCGGCGTAGAGATCGTCGACCGCGGTATCGATGAGCTGGGAAAGGTCGCCTTCGTGCGGGACTGATTCTGGAAAGTGGCGCGCAAAGATTTCCCGCGCGCCCTGCTTGGTCGGGCGGTTGACGCGAATCTTGATATCGAGGCGCCCCGGGCGCATGATGGCGGGGTCGATGAGTTCCTCGCGGTTGGTGGCGCCGATGACGATGACGTTGCTGAGCTTCTCCACACCGTCCAGCTCCGTCAGCAGCTGCGGGACGACGGTGGTCTCCATATCGGAGGACACGCCGGAGCCACGCGTGCGGAAGATGGATTCCATCTCATCGAAAAAGATGATGACCGGGCGCTGGCTGCCATCCTCGGTGGGCTCGGAAGCAAGCTCGCGGGCGCGTTCGAAGATGAGGCGGATGCGGCGCTCAGTCTCGCCTACGAATTTGTTGAGCAGTTCTGGGCCCTTCACATTGAGGAAGTAGCTGGGGGCACTAGCTGCCAGTGATGCGGACAGCGAATGCGCCACCGCCTTGGCGATGAGCGTCTTTCCGCAGCCTGGCGGGCCGTAGAGCAGCACGCCCTTGGGCGGCTGGAGGTCATACTGGCGGTAGAGCTCTGGGTGGAGGAAAGGCAGCTCGACGGAATCGCGGATAAGGGAGATCTGCTCGTCCAAACCGCCGATGTCCTCGTAGGAGACGTCAGGAACCTCCTCCAGCGTGAGCTGCGCTACCTCAGTCTTGTGCACGCGTTCGGTGGCTACACCTGATTTGGGCTCGACCAAGAGGGTATCGCCGGCGCGCACGGTATCCCGCAACGCTGCGGCGAGGAGAATAACCTGCTCTTCACCAGAGGAATTAATGACCACGGCGCGGTCGGTGCCGAGACGCTCTTGTAGCGTGGCCAGCGCGCCGGTATTTACAGGGGCGCAGGCCTCCACGATAACGAAGCCCTCGCCCAAGCGCACCTGCTGCCCTACTTTCAGGGAGCCGGGCTCGAGGTTCGGCGAAATCTTGACCCGCATGGCTCGACCGTTGGTATAAACCTCAGCGTCGCGGCGCGAATCGTGCGCACGCCCGGAATAGCCCAGAAAGACACCGTATGTGGAGGCGGGCTCCGCAAGGGCGTCAACCTCCGCGAGCATCTGCTGAAGCTTCGTGCGAGCATCCTTCAACAGGGCAGCAAGCTTGGCATTGCGTTCAGCGAGCTGCTCTATCTGGCGACGCTGCTGGCCAAGTTCCTGGGAATGAGTGGCATCGTTCATAGATCCCACCCTAGCGCGCAGCAACCCACGATTAGTGTGAAAGGGTTTACTTTCGGGCGCGGCGCTGTGGGCGGGGTGGCGTGACGCCGTCGGCAAGCCGGCGTGTCCAGATCAGAAACGCTGTGTGCGCGTTCATGCGGTGCTCCGGGCGGGTGGCCAAGCCCTCCACCTTCCATTCGCGCACGAGGGACTCCCAGGCCCGCGGCTCCGTAAAGCACTTGAGCTCGCGGATGCCCTCCATCACCTTCATCAGCTGCGGCACGGTGGCGACATAGGTCATGAAAACGCCGCCCGGGATGAGGATATCGCGCACCTTCTCGAGGTGCTCCCAGGGCTCGAGCATGTCCAGGATGACGCGGTCCACCGGGCCACCCAGATCCTCGACGGTGACATCGGCCAAGTCCCCCAGACGCGGGCTCCACCATTCGGGCTGCTTACCGAAGTATTCGGTGACGTTGTCCACGGCGTATTCCAGGTGATCATCGCGCACCTCATAGGAGAAAACGTGGCCTTCCGGCCCCACGGCGCGCAACAGCGTCATCGAGAGAGCGCCGGAACCGGCGCCGGCCTCGAGCACGCGTGCGCCCATGAAGATATCGCCTTCGACCAGAATCTGCGCGGAGTCTTTGGGATAAATCACCGCGGCACCCCGTGGCATCGACAGGACATGGTCCACCATGAGGTGGCGAAACAAGAGGAAGGAGCTGCCCAGAGTCGAATCGATGACGGAGCCTTCATCCATGCCGACGACATCATCGTGGTTGATGATGCCCTTGTGCGAATGGAACTGGCCTCCCTCCTCGAGGACGATGGTGTAGTGACGCCGCTTGGCATCGGTGAGCTGCACGCGGTCGCCGTAGCGGAAGGGGCCAGAATAAGCCATGGCGTGGGTACCTTTCACATAGTTTGGGTGGCTAGGATTAACCCACCAAGTATGCCTCAAGGGCGTTACCAAGCCATAGTTGGTCGCGCTCGCCCACCAGCTCGCGGGCTGAGTGCATCGAGAGCATCGGCACTCCCACGTCGACGGTGGGAATACCCAAGCGGGTGGCGGAAATCGGCCCGATAGTGGAGCCGCAGGGCACGTCGTTATTGCCTACGAAGCGCTGGTAGGGCACCTCGGCGCGGCGGCAGGCAGATTCCCACAGGGCCACGGTGTTGGCGTCGGAAGCGTAGCGCTGGTTGCCGTTGATCTTGGTCACCGGCCCCTGGCCGATGATCGGGTGGTGGGTGGGATCGTGCTTTTCCGCGTAGTTCGGGTGCACGGAGTGGGCGGCATCGGCCGACACACAGCTGGAGCGCGCGAACATTTGGAAGCGCTGCTCCTCATTGGCGCCAAGCGCCCGAGCGGTGCGGGTAAGGATATCCCCCAGAATCGGCCCACCCGCGCCATAGCGCGAAGAGGAGCCAACTTCTTCATGGTCGAAGGCCGCCATGACGAGGATGTCCTTGTGCTCAATCGAGTCGGCGTTGCGGGCAGCGGCGAGAAGGGCACGCAGGGAGGCGTGGACGGAAGAGAGGTTATCCATGCGTCCAGCAGCGATGAGCTTTTCGCCGGCGCCAAAGACTTCACCGCGCTGGGCATCGGCGGTAATGAGGTTGAAGGAAGCAATGTCTTCTGGGGCAACGCCGAGTTGCTTGCCGACGACCCCCATCACCGACGTCTCCGGTGTACCTACGGAGAGCACCGGCTGCATGTGGCGCTGGCGATCCGGCTTGAACTCATCCTTGCGGTAGAGGTGGATAGCCAGCGAAGGCAAGCGCAGCAAAGGGCCGGTATTGACCAAGTGGCGGCTACCATCCTTCGTGATGACCTGGCCGCCCACGGTGAGCTCGCGGTCGAACCAGCTGTGGAGAAGGACTCCGCCATAAACCTCGACGGCGACCTGCTGCCAACCGGCAGAATCGAAGTCCGGGGTCGGTTTGAGAGCCAGCCCGGGCGAATCCGTGTGGGAACCGATAATCCGGAAGCCGGAGTCCGGGCTCGCGCCCTCGGGGACAAACCATGCCATGACCGCACCACCCCGGACCATGACGTGGCCGCCCGGTTCGGCTGACCACTCGGCGGACTCATCCTGGCGGCTAAAACCCGCCTCAACGAGTCTGCGCGCTACCTCCTCAGCCGCGTGGTAGGAGGACGGGCTGGCGGCGATGAAATCGAGAAAATCTTGCGTAGTGCTCATGCTTCCAGCTTGCCACGGACTGCCGGGTGATGCCGGAAGGACTGTGGGTGCCTATGCGCTAGGCTGAGAAACATTATGCCGAAACGACTAGCCCTCTCCCCTTCCCGCGCCTCCGATTACAAGCAATGCCCGCTGCTCTATCGCTTCCGGGCCATCGACAAGCTCCCCGAGCCCAAGACGAAGGCACAGGTCAAGGGAACGCTGGTCCACGCCGTCCTGGAAAAGATGCACCAGCTACCCCGCGAGGAGCGGGAGTACCCGGTGGCGGTGAAGATGATTAAGCCCGTATGGGCAGTGATGCTTGAATCCGATCCCGAGCTACGCGATCTGGTTCCCGAGGGCGAAGAACTCGACTTCTTCGTCGAAGCACGTCAGCTCATCAAGGGCTATTTCCAGATGGAAAACCCCCAGGGCTTCGACGCCCACGAGTGCGAGATGTACGTCGATACCGTGCTGCCCAACGGTGTGCCGGTGCGCGGGTTCATTGACCGCGTAGACGTTGCTCCCACTGGCGAGGTGCGCGTGGTGGACTATAAGACCGGAAAGAAGCCGCTCCCCCGTTATTCCCAGGACGCGCAGTTCCAGATGAATTTCTACGCATTGGTCTACTGGCGGCTGCTTGGCACGATCCCCACGCAGTTGCGGCTGATGTACCTCAAGGTACTGGACTCTATGTTCCTCACGCCGGGACCGGAGGAACTGGAATACTTCGAGCGCGACCTAGGCGAGCTCTGGGCCAAAATCGAAGGCGATGGCAAGGCCGGAGACTTTAGGCCGAAGACTTCAAAGCTGTGCGGTTGGTGCTCGTTCCAAGACCTCTGCCCGGCTTTTGGTGGAACGCCACCCGAGTATCCCGGGTGGCCCGACCAGACGGCGTAAACTGCGCTGAGTAGACCGTACGGCGGCTTAGAACAAGCCGGAGATCGATCCGTCAGCGGCAACGTCGATGTTGTTTGCCGCGGGCTTCTTCGGCAGGCCCGGCATGGTCATGACGTCACCGGTTAGGGCAACGATGAAACCAGCGCCGGTGCGCGGCTGCAGCTCGCGGACGTGGAGGACGTGGCCTTCCGGAGCGCCGAGCTGGCTGGGATCATCGGAGAAGGAGTACTGGGTCTTAGAGATAACGACGGGGAACTTCTCCCAGCCGTTGTCCTTGATGTACTTGAGATCCTTGAGCGCCTTGGAGGAATACTCGACGCGTTCTGCGCGGTAAATTTCCGTGGCGATGGTCTCGATGGATGCCTCGATACCATCGGCGGGATCGTAAAGCTGGTGAGAGGAGCCTTCGGAGAGGCTGTCCAAAAGGCGCTCAGCTAGCGCTGTGGCGCCGGCGCCTCCCTTGGCCCACACCTCTGCTTCCTCGAGCGCGACGTCAAAGTCTGCCGCCCACTGGCGCATGAACTCGCGCTCGGCATCGGTATCGCTGCCGAAGAGGTTGAGGGCCACCACTGGGGTCAGACCAAACTTGCGGAGGTTCTCCACGTGGCGCTCGAGGTTGACCACGCCCTTCTTCAACGCTTCCAGGTTTTCCGTAGTCAGTTCCTCACGTGGCTGGCCACCGTTGTACTTCTGGGAACGGATAGTCGCCACGACGACGGCGCCGGCGACATCGAGGTTACCGAAGCGGGACTTGACGTCGAGGAATTTTTCACCGCCGAGATCCGCGCCGAACCCTGCCTCCGTAAGAACGATATCGCCGAAGCGCATCGCGGTCTGGGTAGCGAGGAGCGTGTTGCAGCCGTGAGCGATGTTGGCAAATGGTCCGCCGTGGACGAAGGCCGGGGTTCCGCCGAGAGTTTGCACCAAGTTGGGGTTGAGTGCATCGCGCATCAGTGCCGTCAGCGCGCCTTCTGCCCTCAACTCGCGGGCAGTGACCGGCTTCTGGTCATAGGTGTAGCCCACGGTGATGTCGCCGAGGCGCTTCTTCAGGTCTGCCAAGTCGGTGGCGAGTCCCAGGATGGCCATGATTTCGGATGCCGCGGTAATGGTGAAACCGGTCTCCCCCGGTACACCGTGGGCCGGGCCGCCAAGACCGGTGACGACATTGCGCAGCGCGCGGTCGTTAACGTCGATACAGCGCTGCCAGGTGATGCGACGCGGATCGATGTTGAGAGCGTTGCCTTGGTGGATGTGGTTATCGATGATGGCGGCCAAGGTATTGGTCGCCGCAGAGATGGCGTGGAAGTCACCCGTGAAGTGGAGGTTGATGTCCTCCATGGGAACAACCTGGGAGTAGCCGCCTCCGGCGGCACCTCCCTTAATGCCCATGACGGGGCCCTGGGAGGGCTCGCGCAGTGCCACGATAGCCTTCTTCCCCAGTTGGGTGAGGGCATCGGTCAAACCGATAAGGACAGTGGATTTGCCCTCACCTGCTGGAGTCGGCGAGACACCAGTAACGAGGACGAGCTTGCCGTTGGCGGGTGTATCCCCAACTTGGGTGATATCTACTTTGGCTTTGTTCTGCCCATAAGGGATAAGGGCGGGCGCTGGGATACCGGCGCGGGCGGCAATATCAGTGATGGGTTCGAGCTGGTGGGCTTGAGCGATCTCAACATCAGAAGGTTGCGTAGTCATGCCCACCAGCTTAGCGCGCTAAAGAAGTGTCTTGAGCAAAATCAAATAATTTTTTGATGATTCTAGAGAACGACTGCGCCGATGGCGTAGCACAGGAGGACCGACAAGGCGATGCTCACAGTGCCAGGAATGATGAACGGGTGGTTGAAGACAGCCTTTCCGATGCGGGTCGAGCCAGTGTCATCCATTTCAACGGCCGCCAACAGGGTCGGGTACGTCGGCAGAATGAACAGAGCGGATACCGCGGGGAAGGCAGCGACTGCGGTCAGCGGGTTGACGCCAAGGGCCAGGGCCGCAGGCATGAGAGCCTTGGTGGTGGCTGCCTGGGAGTACAACAGCGCCGCAGCAAAGAAGAGCACGATGGCCAGCAACCATGGGGCGGATTCGATGACGGACCCGGAAATGGCCTGGATGTCCTCCATGTAGTGGTTAATCAGCGTGGTGCCCAACCAGGCCACACCAAGCACACAGATACAGGCAGACATGCCAGACTTGAACACTGGGGTGTTGAGAACATCGCCAGCGGAGATCTTGGTGATCATGACGATGAGGGTTGCAGCGGTAAGCATCACCGTCATGATGGCTTCGTTACGGGGCAGAGTCGGCTCTTCGATGAGTCCTACCTGGGAGGAGGTCAGGGTGGCCCACAGCATAACGATGACGATGGCAACCAGGAAGATGATTACGGAGGTCTTGGCGCCCTGCATCGGGCTGTAGTTGTGGGAGCCCTGTGGCATCTTCACCAAGCCTTGGGCCTTGCGTTCTTGGTAAACGGGATCATCTTCGAGCTCAGCGCCTGCTCGGTTGGCAATCCAGGCGGCAGGAAAAATGGAGAGGAACGTCGCAGGAATGAGCACGGCGAGGATCTGCAAATAGCCCACGCCCATGGGCTCCAACAGGGAGGCCAGCAAGACGACGGCCGCAGAAATGGGTGAGGCGCAGATGGCCATCTGCGAGGCAACAACCGCGATGGACAACGGGCGTGAGGGGCGGACCTTGCCTTCCTTGGCTACCTCGACGATAACCGGGAGCGTGGAAAAAGCGGTGTGTCCAGTGCCTGCCAGAACGGTCATCAGCCACGTGACGACCGGGGCGTAGAACGTGATCTTCTTCGGGTTTTTACGAAGGAATTTCTCTGCCAGGTAGACCAGATAGTCCATGCCGCCAGCGCGCTGCATGGCAGCGATGGCCGCGATAACGGTCATGATGATGCCGATGACATCGAAGGGGATATCTTCGCGGGTGACGGGGACGCCGGTGAGGCCTAAAAGTAGAACGCCCAAGCCGCCGGCCATACCAATGCCGATTGAACCGATTCGGGCACCGAGATAGATCGCCGCAAGGACGATGAGGATGTGCACTACAACCATTGTGTAACTCCAATATGTGCAGTTGAACTGCAGTATGGGTGGTAATTCGCGCGGCGGTCAGAACACGACCATGGCGCGAGAACTGACAGTTTTTATTCTTCCCTATTAGTGTGGCTTTAGCGAGTATTCAGGCCCGATTGTGTCCGTTTCCACAAAAGTGCGCACCGACGGCTCGGTCTCGAGAGAGGGCGTGATACCTGGTGTGGTTGAAAACGGGCACACGCCCGCGCCGCCATCATTGAGGCAGCGCGGGCGTGTGTTGTACAGTATGAGCGATTCGCTCTCGCTAGTGCTGGGCGACGATTTATTCGTCGATGTACAGCTGGCCGCGGAACTCCGGGTGCATGAGGTTTTCCACGGACAGAACCTTGTTGAGGGTTTCCTCGTCGAGCAGGCCCTTCTCCAGAACCAGTTCCTTGACTCCCTTGCCGGTCTTCAGGGACTCCTTGGCAATGAGGTCACCGTTGTGGTGGCCGATGAACGGGTTCAGGTAGGTGACGATACCGATGGAGTTCTCCACATAAGCACGGCAGACGTCAGCGTTGGCGGTGATGCCCACGACGCACTTCTCACGCAGGGTGTCGACGGCGTTGCCCATGATGCGGATGGACTGGAACAGAGCCTCACCGATGACCGGCTCCATAACGTTGAGCTGCAGCTGGCCTGCCTCAGCGGCCATGGTAACGACGTGGTCATTACCGAAGATCTTGAAGCAGACCTGGTTAACAACCTCCGGGATAACCGGGTTGACCTTACCCGGCATGATGGAGGAACCAGCCTGACGCGGCGGCAGATTAATTTCTGCCAGGCCAGCACGCGGACCAGAGGACAGCAGGCGCAGGTCGTTACAGATCTTGGCCAGCTTCATTGCAGCGCGCTTGATCGTGGAGTGCAGAAGCACGTAGGCGCCGCAGTCCGAGGTTGCCTCAATGAGATCGCGGGCGGTCTTAATCTCCAGACCAGTGACCTCGGACAGTGCGGCGGTGACCTGGTGGCGGTAGCCGGCCGGGGTATTCACGCCGGTACCGATAGCGGTTGCGCCGAGGTTGATCTCCAGCAGACGCTTCTGGGCGTCACGCAGGATGGCCTGCTCTTCCGCAAGGTTGTGCGCGAAGGCCTTGAATTCATCACCAAGGGTCATCGGAACGGCATCCTGCAGCTGGGTGCGGCCCATCTTTAGGATGTCAACGAACTCGTTGCCCTTGGCGTGGAATGCTGCCTGCAGGGTATCGATGCGCTCGATGAGGTCTTCCATGGCGTAGTAGATGCCCAAGCGGAAGCCGGTGGGGTATGCGTCATTGGTGGACTGGGACATGTTGACATCATCGTTCGGGTTGATGACGTCGTAGGAACCCTTTTCCTCACCGAGGTACTCGAGTGCCAGGTTGGCTACAACCTCGTTGGTGTTCATGTTGAGGGAGGTACCAGCGCCACCCTGGAAGACATCCAGCGGGAACTGGTCCATGCAGCGGCCCTCTTCCAGGATCTGGTCACAAGCCCAGATGATTGCCTCTGCCTTCTTCTTAGGAAGGACGTGCAGACGGCGGTTAGCCATCGCGGTAGCCTTCTTGACCTGCACCATACCGCGGATGAAATCCGGGATGGTGTTGATGGTCACGTAGGAAATCTGGAAGTTCTCGATAGCGCGCAGCGTATGAACGCCGTAGTACGCATCGCTCGGAACCTCTACGGAGCCGAGAAGATCAGTCTCAGTACGCGTCTTTTTGCTGGACGGGGACTTCGGAGCCTTGTTGGTGGCTTTTTCCTCGACCTGGGACTTCACGTCCTTGGTCTCCTTGGCCTCCGGCTGAGCATCCTTCTTAGTTGTCTTTGCCATCGGGGCTGACTCCTTGCATAAAAATCGAAGAACGATGATGGTCAGCCCCCATCGTAGCTAGGAGCGCGAATAAAATGCTTGGATTCTCCCCCTAAAAGCGGGCAATTCGCAGATCCGAAGCCAAGATTGCCTCGGCGCCAAGCCCTTCCAGCGCGTCCATCACCTGATTAGCCTGCTTGCGGGGCACCATGACGCGCACAGCCACCCACCCTTCGCGTGCCAGTGGTGAGATGGTGGGACCAGTCAAGCCGGGGGTCACAGCTTCGACGTCTGGGAGCTTCTCTTCCGCCACGTTGTAATCGAGCATGACATAGTGGCGGGCGTTGAGGATTCCGCGAATGCGGCTGAGCACAACGTTCTCTTCGGCCGTGACTTCTTCGCCCTCGCGCTTGATCACGACCGCCTCGGAAGAAACGATGGGTTCGCCAAAGGGCTTAAGCCCTTGCTGACGCAGGGTAGTTCCCGTTGAGACAACATCTGCGATCACGTCTGCGACACCGAGGTGAATCGAAATCTCTACCGCTCCGTCGAGGCGAATGACGTCAGCCTCAATTCCATTCGCGCTGAGGTGATTGCGCACAACGTTAGGGTACGAAGTGGCGATGCGCTTGCCCTGGAGCTTCGGAACATCCCACTGCTCCCCCGCTGGTGCTGCGTAGCGGAACGTCGAGGCGCCAAAACCGAGGTCCAAGACTTCGTTGAATTTCGCGCGCGAATCGAGAGCCAAGTCGCGGCCAGTAATCCCGAGATCAAGGACACCCTGCGCGACATAAATGGCGATATCTTTCGGACGCAGGAAGAAGAACTCGACGCCGTTGTCCTCATCCACTACGTTCAACGATTTATTGTGACCACGGCCCTTATATCCTGCTTCCTTGAGGATCTCCAGAGCGGCCTCGGACAGAGAGCCTTTGTTAGGGACGGCGATTTTGATCATGAGTGTGCGGTGCTTTCTACGGTGATTGCGCTGGTTGTTGAAACTGCTGGAAGCCCTCGTACTGGGCGGCCGATTAGAGGTAGGTGTAAATGTCCTCGAGCTTCAGGCCACGCTTGTGGGCCATGACTTGGAGCCAGTACAGCAGCTGCGACATCTCCTCGGCGAGCTCTTCATCGGACTGATACTCTGCGGCAATCCACACTTCGCCAGCCTCTTCGATGATTTTCTTGCCCAGGTGGTGGATCCCTTTGTCAAAAGCTTCCACGGTGCCGGAGCCTTCAGGGCGCTCGGCGATTTTCTGGGACAATTCCTCAAACAGGCTCTCAAAACTCTTCACAATGGCTTATTCTTCCACACTGCTGCATAAAATGCTTCCTCCCTAGCCGAAATCCCGACGGAAGGAGTCAACCGCTCCACCGCCCCGCAGCGAATCCGCGGCGGCTAGAGTGCGCGTAGGCGGTTGTACCAGTCGTGGACGTCGGCGGCTGAAGCGCCGTCGAGATGGCGGTGCTGGGTTCCGCGCAACTCGGTGATGACGGTCGCCTCCTCCGGTACCGCAACGTGGTCGCCCTCGGGCAACGCGATAACGGTGCAGCCGGCGTCGACAGCCGCGCGCATGCCGGCTGCAGAATCTTCAAAGACCAGGCAATCCTGCGGTAAGGCGCCTACCCGGCGGGCAGCTTCGGCATACATGTCCGGAGCGGGCTTGCCCCGCGGGACTTCGTCACCGCAAATCGTGTCCACGAAGTAGTGTCGGCCTAAAGCAGCAATCGCGGAGTCAGCCACGTAACGTTCGGTATTCGTGGTCACCATCATGGACACACCCAGCTCCTTGAGCTCACCAAGCAGCTCCGGAATACCCGGGAAAATCTCGAGGTGTTCGGCGAAAAGGGACTTGACATAGTCGAACATGAGCCGGCGGTACTTTTCGGTATCTCCCGGCTGAAGCACGACGCCCGCCTTATCGGCGCAGATGGCTAAGGTGTCCTCGAACGTGGCACCTACCGTGGCTAACCGCTCCGTCGGCGTTAGTCGGCGTCCCAGCGTTTCGGAGAGGTGGAAGGTGGCTTGCTCCCAAAGGGGCTCGGAATTAGTAAGGGTGCCATCCATATCCCAGAAGATCGCTGCGGGACGGGTAGCACCTGCAGCCTGCTCGCTATCAGTCAATTAAAAATCCAGTTCCGGTAGCTGTGCCAAGGCATCGTCATCCGCGCCGGTGGCCGCCGAGGCAGAGTGGATAAGCTCCGTGAGCTCCTCCTTTTCCTCCGGCTCCAGCACTGCGTCAGCATTCTTTCGGTTGAAGGCGGCGAGTTTCTCCACGGAGGGGCGCACCGCTGCACTCAACAGCCCACCTTCCGGATCATCGGGCAGCTTATCCAGATCATCGAGGAAGGACTCGAGGATGCTGCGAAGATCCGGAAGCACCGTTGCATCGAACGGTGCCTCCCAGAACTCCTTTTCCTCTTCCTTGAGGTAATCCCCGGTGGCAAAGGACTCTAGGTTAGACATGAACTCATCTACGGTGGGCTGGAATTCGGCGCGAATCGTCATGAGCTAAATCATGCCTGAAGTTGTCTAGAGGCGCACGCCCAGCGAAGAATTAAGTGCAGTGCGCAGCAAGCTGGACGCCTCCTCATCCGGAGCACCATCCTGCAGTGCCTTATCTGCCCATTGATCGATAACCTCAAGGGCACGTGGCGTATCGAGGTCGTCGGCCAAGGCACGACGTACGTGGTGCACGACCTCCTTGACTTCCTCCACGTTGCCTGCCGTGCGGGAAGCCGCGCGCCAGCGCTCCAGCCGCTCCTGCGCGGTGTTCAGGACCGCATCGGACCAGTCGCGGTCGGCTCGATAATGGCCGGCGAAGACACCGAGACGGATGGCCGAAGGGTCGACGCCAGCCTCGACGAGCTTGTGGACGAACACCAGGTTGCCCAATGACTTCGACATCTTGGTGCCGTCCAAGCCGATCATGCCGGTATGCACATAGGACTGGGCCATCCGCTCCACACCCAACGCCGCTTCCGCATGGGCCGCGGAGAATTCGTGGTGCGGGAACTTCAGATCCGATCCGCCGCCCTGGATATCAAAGCTGGACCCGAGCCGGTTGGTCGCGATGGCGGAACACTCGATGTGCCAGCCCGGACGCCCCGGGCCAAACGGAGATTCCCAGGCGGGCTCGCCCTCGCGGTGGGCGCGCCAAATGAGCGCATCCAAAGGATCCCGCTTGCCGGGACGGTCCGGGTCACCGCCGCGCTCGGCAAAGAAGGTCTCCATCTGCTCGCGGGAATAATTCGACTCGTAGCCGAAGTTCTTCGTGGCCTCAATGGAAGCGTAGATATCCGGGAACTCAGGATCGTCGACAACGTAGGCTGCATCGGCGTCGAGAAGCGCCTGCACCATGACCGTAATCTCGTCGATGGCCTCCATCGCTCCGACGAAGTGCTGAGGCGGAAACACGGAGAGCAGCTCCATGTCCGAGCGGAAAAGATTAATCTGCGAGGTGCCCAGTTCGCGCCAATCCACACCGTCGCGCTCAGCGCGCTCGAAGAGCGGATCATCCACGTCGGTGATGTTCTGGGCGTAATTCACGGTGTAGCCGTTATCCAGCAATTGGCGGTAAATCAGATCAAACGTCAGATAGGTCGCTGCATGGCCCAGGTGAGTGGAATCATAAGGGGTAATGCCACAGACATACATCGTGGCGGTCTCCCCCTTGATGTTGAGCTTCTTTACCTCTTCATCAGCGGAATCATAGAGGTGAAGCGGCGACGGGGCGCCAGGGACGGAATCGATGTGCGGGACAGGCCAAGATTGCATGGGCACCATCCTAACGTGTGGTCCCACCGCCGCGGGCGCATGGCCGGTTAGGGGGCAAGAACCCCGAGGCCCAGCAACAGCATGACGAGAAGCCCGACAGGAATGCGGTAGGCCGCAAACCATTCGAAGGAGTGGCTGCCCACGAACTTCAGCAGCCACGCAATAGACGCATAGCCGACGACGAATGCGATGAGCGTGCCGACGAGCAGCTGGGCGCCGGTGGCAGACTGCCCCACGGTGGGGCCGAAGGCGTCGCCAAGCGAAAACAGCCCCGAAGCCATGACCGCAGGAATGGCCAAGAGGAAGCTAAAGCGCGTCGCCACCTCGCGATCCAAGCCCAAAAAGAGGCCGCCCGAAATCGTTCCTCCCGAGCGCGAGACACCTGGGATAAGTGCCAAGCACTGGCACAGGCCCATGACGATGGCATCGCGCATCGTCAGTTCCTCGAAGCTGCGTTCCTTCTTCCCTACCCTCTCGGCGATGATGAAAACGAAAGAGAAGAGCACAAGCATAGATGCGGTAATCCACAGGTTGCGCAGGTTATCCCTAATCAGGTCCTTGCCCAGCACACCCAGGATGCCGATGGGGATAGAACCGACGATGACCATCCATCCCATGCGATAATCCTGGCCGCGCTGCTCCTTGTGCACGAGGCCTATGAACCAGCCTTTGAGGATCTGCCAAATCATTCCCGCGAAGTACACGATCACTGCCAACTCGGTGCCGAGCTGGATGACCGCAGTGAAGGAGGCACCTGCGTCTTGGCCCCAAAACAGGGTGGACACGATGCGCAGGTGTCCGGAAGAGCTCACGGGCAGGAATTCGGTGAGGCCTTGGACGAGGGAGAGGATGATGACCTGCATCCATGTCATGGCTTCAGTTGTCGCTGTTGTAGTCACCCGCGACAGCCTACTAGCGCGGTCCATGGCTTCCGGTTTCCACCACGCTGACTGCTAGGATGAGGGATCGTGAAAATGCGTCGTGTTCTGCTTTCTTCTGCCCTTCTCACCAGCGCCTGCGCTCTTGCCGCCTGCAATCCCACGGTTGGTGTTGGCGCAGATCCCAATTCCGCGGTCTATGGCAAGGCCGAACCCGCCTCCTCCCCGGCGGCCACCAAGCCGGTGGGCAACGTCGTCCCCTTCGATGCCGTGTCGGATCTCGCCGCAGTCGGTGACGTCCTTGCAGTTCGCACCGATGAGTCACTCGCCGTAGGCACCGCCGATGACTTCTCCGAGGAGAAGGCCACCACAGTATCCGTCGATGCGAAATGTGGCGACCTGACTGCCTCCGACCAGCACTTCCTTCTCGCCTGTGGGGATAAGGTACTGCTCTTTGATCCCCAGAAGCCGGATTCCCCCCAGGAGTTAGCAGTGGATGAGGAGACGCCGGTGACGGTGGCCGCAGAGGCCTCCAGCGGCGAGGTTTTTGTGGGCTCTCGGGAGTCCACGACTATCGGGGTCTACGTGGACGGTGAACGTAGCAGCGATATCACGGTGGAAGCAGGCTCGGATCAGCTCATCTCCGTCCCCAATCCGGATGGCGCCGACGGCATCGTCCGCATCTTCAGGGAGGACTCCACAATTCAGTCGTTGGACTGGGAGAAGGATCGCGCGGGCGGACGCCTTCGCTCGGGCCAGGGCGTGGGACAGATCGCGGGCGGTGAGGGCGCCGTGGTCGTAGCTTCAGACACCGTGGGCAAACGCGTGGCCATTTACACCGCCAGCGACGTCATCCGCCTACACCAGTACGGAAACATCGACGGCACGCCGTGGGGCGTGGCCTGGGACGCAGAGCGTTCCTTGGCTTGGGTGACCACCACTGACAACAATCTGTTGCACGCCTTCACCGTCGCTGCGGGTGTTCCGGAGTCCGTCGGCAGCATGGCCACGGTGGCGGACGCTCAGAACGTTGCCGTGCTTGGCGACGGCACCCTCGTCACCGCCTCAGCTAGCGGTGACGGCCTCCAGTTCATCAGCGATCCGCAACTCGACGAGACACCCCGCTAACTTTCACCATCCCGCCCCTTTTGATTTTCACTTCTTTTTAAGGACACCGCATGCAGTACTCAGCCCTTGACCGTGCCCGCCACGCGGCCTACCAGGCCGCGTTGAAGGGAATGTTCAAACTCAGCCCGGAACGTATCCACGGCATCATCAATGGCGGTCTCGCCGCGCTTCAGGTCGCCTCGCCGCTTAACCGTGCGCTGGGCAAGATCGTACCGGTCACTGATCCGGTCCTAGCGCAAGAGGTCTTTGGCGTGCGCTTCCCGCGCCCGCTGGGGCTGGCCGCAGGTTTTGATAAGAATGCGGCGGCTGCCGATGTCTGGTCCCCCATCGGCTTCGGATACGCCGAGCTCGGCACCATCACCCCGAAGGCGCAGCCGGGCAATCCAGCTCCCCGACTTTTCCGGCTCAAGGCTGACAAGGCCATCTTGAACCGCATGGGCTTTAACAACGAGGGCGCGCTGGTGGCTGCCCGCAACCTACGCAAGCGCCGCTCTAACGATGTCGTGGGCATCAACATCGGTAAGAACAAAGTCACTGAAGCTGAGCATGCGGTGGATGACTACCGCCAATGCGCATCAGTGTTAGGGGATCTGGCCGATTATGTCGTGGTCAACGTCTCCTCCCCTAATACCCCGGGCCTGCGCGACCTGCAGGCGGTGGAATCCCTGCGCCCCATCATGGAGGCCGTGGTGGAATCGACGTCCTCGCCGGTCTTGGTGAAGATTGCACCGGACCTCAGCGATGAAGATATTGATGCCGTAGCTGATATGGCCGTAGAGGTTGGACTAGCAGGCATTGTGGCCACAAATACCACCATCTCACGCGAGGGGTTGGTAACCCCGGCTGAGGAGGTCGCGGCGATGGGAGCCGGCGGCGTGTCCGGCCCTCCGGTGGCTGCGCGCTCGCTGGAGGTCCTGCAGCGCCTCCACTCCCGCGTGGGCGATAAGCTGGTTCTGATCTCGGCTGGTGGTATCTCCACCCCGGAGCAGGCGTGGGAGCGTATCACTGCAGGAGCCTCGCTGCTGCAGGGCTACACCGGCCTGATCTACGGCGGCCCGGATTGGATCCGCGACATCCACCGTGGCATTGCCCAGCAGATTCACGCTCACGGCTTGAGCAACATCTCGGAGGCTGTAGGTTCCGGCCTGGGATGGGCGGACTAGCCCGCCACCGCGGTTCTAGCGCAAGGTGCGACGGATAATGACCGCACACAACCCTGCTGCGACGGCGTACAGGAAGACCACGTACTGGCCCATCGTCGTGAGAACCGTGTTGGGAAGCGCCCGGCTGGCGATGATGAGGACGAGCGCCAGGACCAGGGCGATGATTTGCTCGCGGCTGCCCCGCTGATCGCGGCGTTGGGTGCTGAATGCGCCGACGAGAAGCGCCGCACCCACAATGGCCAGGCGGCGCCATGTCCATTCGAAGGTAGCTCCCCAGCCGTCGGTAAATATGGATACGAGCCCGAATAGCGCGAGCACGGCGGCCAGCAGCATGAAGGCGCCGCCCACGCGCAGGGCGGCGGGGATATCTACTCCGTCAGTGGTGGGGTTGGTCTCCGGATTCTTACTCATTGTGATGAGTGTAATTGGCCCCTTTAGTGGGCTTCGTACCAACCCCAGGTAACCGCACGGCCAAGCGTGTGGAAGAAGAGGTTGAAACCGAGGACCGTCGGGGTGGCGTCTGGATCAATATCCAACGTCTCTACGTCAACGGCGTGTACGGCGAACAAGTAGCGGTGCGGAGCATGCCCGGCTGGCGGCTGGGGTCCGTAGTAGACGCGTTGGCCGCTATCGCCTCGCAGGCTGATGACACCGTCGTGGCCGAGGTCTTCAGCAGAGCCGGCACCAGTAGGTAGCTCGCGGACATCGGCAGGAATGTTGAAGGCCGCCCAGTGCCAGAAACCTGAGCCCGTTGGTGCGTCAGGATCAAAGCAGGTGACGGCGAAGGACTTAGTTCGCTCCGGCACGTCGGACCACGACAGCTGCGGCGACACATTCTCCGGCGCGCGGAAACGCTCCGCGATCTCTGAGCCTTCCTCGATGTCAGAGGACGTCACGGTGAAGCTGGGGACTTCCCCCAACGGTGCGTAAGGGTCCGGGCCCGGGAAACGAGAGTCAGCTGCGTAGTTCACGGTGGAATCTAAAGTGTTGCTAGTCATAGATCCCTTTGTACCGGAAAGCTATATTCAGCGCGCCGATTTAGGGTGCAGACGCCATATACAGGGCTTGCGGGTGCACCGTCCGGAACTCGCAAGAGCTAACGAACAACGTACTTCCACCGGTGTGTTTTCAACCCTTAAAAGTAACGTGAAAACATGGTGTGTAGTGCTGATTTGTGAAGTGGCACCGGTTCGGGATACAGTATTCGAGTGCCCAGCCGAGAGGCTGAACAAACACCCTAGCCCGGGTGGCGGAATGGCAGACGCGCTAGCTTGAGGTGCTAGTGTCCTATTAACGGACGTGGGGGTTCAAGTCCCCCCTCGGGCACAACCGAAACCCCGTGTCTCGCACCATCGGAAAAGATGATGTGAGACACGGGGTTCCTGCTTTCGTATGTCCGGCCCGGGGGGTAGCCCATCGGCGGGCGGCCGCCCCGACTTGGCGGCTCCCTAAAGCCCCTATCCCGCTGTAGTAATAGTGGGTTCCCGCTCTTCGACCACCGTGGCTTTCTTCTTCGACGTGACGTAGCTGTGTACTGCCTTGATCGCAATGGGAGCTACTGACAGCGCAATAATGAGCAGCATGATCTTCTCAATCGAGTTGGCGATGCCCGGAATATTGCCCAGAAAGACGCCGACGAGGTTCATAGAAAGCACCCAAGCCACTGCCCCGCTGACATTCCAGCCAATGAACTTCTTATAGCGCATCCCGGCCGTCCCGGCAGCCACCGGGATGAAGGTACGTACGATCGGAACGAACCGTCCCAGCACCAAAGCAAGAGGGCCGTGCTTGCGGAAAAAATTCTCCGCGGTGTTAAGGTACTCCAACTTGAGGAGCCGTGCATCCTGCTGAAACAAGCCGCGCCCGAAGCGGTGGCCAATCCAATAGCCCACTTGATCACCTGCAATAGCAGCCACGATACCCACGGTGATAAGCAGCCACAGTGAGACATGAAGATCGTGGCGCAGAATTGCGGCGGTCACCAGAAGGGAGTCTCCCGGAAGAAACGGAAAGAGCACCCCTGATTCGATGAATACAACGAGCGCAATTCCGCCAATCACCCACGGCCCGAACGCTTCGAGTAAGGTGGCCGCGTCCATATAGGACGAAAGGTTATGAAGAAAGTCCAAGATCCACTCCAAAGAGAACATCGGTGTCAGGACAGACACGAAAGGAAAGCAGTGCGGATGCGCACCGCTCTTCAGTATCCTCCGCGAAGTCCATATCATATGCACTGGATCGGGGCTTGCCAGCAAGTTGGGGCGAAACTGCCAGCACCTGCCCAGACGGCGTCGATATCTGCTTTTCTTTCCTCCCCGTTGGGGATGGGTGCGAGTTTTCTTCATGCAGCCTGAATGAGGGATCAGCAGCCTTGTAGCGCTAGGCTTGAAGCCCTATGAAATCTGGTTGGGTGCGCAGCGTCGGTGACTTCTTCGTGTCACTGGGAAGATCGGCGCGGCAGAGCTTTCGTCGCTGGAGCTGGAAGCGGTGGGCAGCAGTAATCGTCGCCGGCGCGGCGTTGATTGTAGGTGCCGTGCTTGTCGACGTCCCCTCGCTCGCCGTGCTGCGCTCGTGGTCGGAGCACCTTGGGCCTTGGTTCGTTGTGGCCTTTACAGGGGCCTATGTTTTCTTCACGCAGTTTCCTATCCCCCGAACCGTATGGACGCTCGCCGCTGGACTGCTTTTCGGTCCGTGGCTGGGGTTGGCCATCTCCC
The DNA here is from genome assembly GCF_001808895.1 of Corynebacterium sp. HMSC070E08. Taxonomy (NCBI): domain Bacteria; kingdom Bacillati; phylum Actinomycetota; class Actinomycetes; order Mycobacteriales; family Corynebacteriaceae; genus Corynebacterium; species Corynebacterium sp. HMSC070E08. Next base: position 21,163 of record NZ_KV794799.1, on the reverse strand, counting down.
TCGTGGCGCTGACCATTTCCGCTACCGTTTCCTTGCTCATTGTGCGCAGCCTGCTCGGTGAGTGGATTCGTCCACACCTCACGCACCCAGCGGTGTACGCAATCAACGCTCGACTCGACCGGCGCGGCTGGCTGGCTGTAGCGTCACTGCGGATGGTGGCGGGAGTTCCTTTTTCCTTACTCAACTATGTCGCCGCGCTGACTCCCATTTCGGTCATGCACTTCTCCGTAGCCACGCTCATCGGCTCTATCCCCACGACCGCCATCGGCGTCTTCTTTGGGGATGCGCTCACAGGCTCCACGAGCCCCTACACCATTGTCGCCTTCCTGTTAGCGGCCGCGCTCGGGGCCGCGGGGCTCATTCTTGACACGCGTTTGCCTCTTGCCCCCGGAACGCGCGGCTCGGTCAAGCGCAAGGGGTAGACTGGGCCTTGTTTCTCTCTGGAAGGAGTCCCGCACTGTGCTAGCAGTCCACGCCCGTTACCGCGGCCGCTCGGTACGCCGAGCTGATTTGGTTCAACGCTCCGCCGCTGCCTTGTCCACCCTGGAAGGCATTGGTGAATTCGAGGTTCTCGGTGTCGAGGATATCTGCGCCGTGGCCTATTCTTCTTCCGCAGTCTGCGATGTTGTGATGGCGCTGCTCGCGGACGGTGATTGGGCCATCGGCATCGGAGTTATCCCCGGCCAAGGGGCCGGTGACGCCGAAACTCGGGCGGTGGCTACCGCCGCGGTCAAAGGCTCCGCTCGTGCGGGGCACGTCTACGCCAAGGTGGATCGTCGCGGGCGGGCACAGCAAGCGCAGGATATTGCGGCGGCCTTCGCCCTTTTAGGCTTTGTCTTGAACAAGCGCACGATGGAGGGCCGCGAGGCCACCTCGCTGGTACGCGGCGGGCTGAACCAAAATGAGGCCGCTGAAGAACTGGGCATATCCAAACAGGCGATGTCCCAACGCCTGCAAGCTGCGGGCTGGGCGGCAGAGACCGCCGGCTGCCAGCTGGCGGTCAACCTCATCGACCGAGCAAATGCGGATTAGAGTAAATCCTCTTTGCTCAGCTCCGGTGTGGTGACGAAGTCCACGAGCCGCTCTACCGCACCGATCAGCGTGGAATCCAGATCCCGGAATGACGTCACGGCGTTGTAGACGCGGCTCCAGCCTTCCTTAGGGTCAGACCATCCAACACGGCGGCAGATGCCAGTCTTCCAGTCCTCTCCAAAGGGCACGTCCGGCCAGGCTCGCAGCCCGAGGCGCTCAGGTTTGACTGCTGCCCAGATATCAATGAAGGGATGCCCGGTAACGAGCACGTGCTCGCCGACCGTCTGCGTCAACCGCGTCTCCTTCGATCCTTCGACAAGGTGATCCGCCAAAACCCCTACGCGGCGTCCAGGGCCCGGCTGAAATTCGGCGAGACGTTCCTCGAGGTTGTCCAGACCTTCGAGGTATTCGACGACCACACCTTCCACGCGCAGGTCGTGGCCCCACACCTTTTCCACGATGGCGGCATCGTGGATGCCCTCGACCCAAATGCGTGATGGCGCGGCTACCTTCGCTTCCACATTTTCCACGCGGCGTGATCCTGAATTGGACTTGCGGGGTGCTTGCTTTTCGACGTAGCGGGTCAGCGTAACCGGCTGCCCCTCCAATAAAAATCCACCTTTGACGAGTTTGAAGACACGTGCGTTTCCGTGCCGATCCTCGAGCCGCACTACTGGGCCCCACACGGTCTTGTCAACGCCTAAGACCGCTCCCACAAAATCATCACCGCGAACCTCGACCACCATGCCTGGTTCTGCGGGTACCTCGGGGTACTCCGTCTTCTTGTTGCGTGCATGTCCGGCAAAAATATCGCCGCCATAGGGGTCCCGGGAATTCAAGCTCATAGCGGTCTACCCTATCGTCTACACTGTCCAGCCATGGATATGCGCGCCGAAGTCTGGTCCCCTCTACAAAACGTTGCCGTGTGGCTTGGAGCGTGGTTGTGGGGCCAGGAATCTACCGATGACTTCCTCGACGCTCTCACTGAGCTTGGCGGCGAGCAAGTAGCCGCTGACGGTAAGCCTTTCGTTAATGTTATGTCACTTCTAAGGCGCGAGTCGGCCGCGATCATCGAGCGCGGTGAACGCGAGCCATTGCTGCGGCTGGTCCTTTCTGGGCCCGGCGAAGCGCCGGCTCTTCCGGCGGGATCCGAGTCCGCTAAAGCTGCGGCCGAAAACCCGGCCGGCGCCATCGTTGTGCGCACCAACGATGCTGATAGGAATTTAGTGCTTATCCCCACCTACATCGCAGGTGTGACGCGGTGGACGGTGATTGAGGAAACGCACCCGTTGCCCTCGCCCGCGTGGCTGAGCCCAGGAGAAGCGGATGCGCTGCTGAGCACTGCAACGAATGAATCGGCCTCTCTCATCGAAGCAACGGGGTATCGCAGCGATGCTCTCCCCAACCCGCGGCTGACCGTAGGTACGCTGAGCGACTTCTACGACACCCCGGGCTTGCCCTCAGCGGTGCCGGGGCGTGCGGCAAAGCTCTTTGCTCGGGCAGACCGGGTTGCTGCCATTATCGAGACGGTGACTGATCGAGTCCAAGACCACAGCCTCGATCCGCAGCTTCTGCGCCTGTGGCGCCACATCCGCCAAGCGCGCATGGCGGGAGTGGCCTACGCGCTAAGCGAATTCGCACGCTAGTGAGGCTTGCGCAGCGACCAAATATCGCAGCAACCATCGGCGCAGGGCTCGCCGTTGACCGTGCACCCCTGCACTGTGACGTCGCCGAGAGACGCGGGCTCACTGCCCTGTTCTAGTTCCTCAATCAGATCCACGATCAGCGACGCAAAGCGCTCAGACGGCCCGGCGGTGCGGGTGCGGTAGACACTGACGCCCATCGCATTGGCGGCCTGCTTGAGCTCGGAATCGAGATCCCAGATCACCTCCATGTGATCAGAGATGAATCCGATGGGACAGACGACGACGCCGTCGACGCCTCCCTCTTCGTGGATCCGTGTGGTGTGGTCTACGATGTCTGGTTCCAGCCACGGTGTGGCCGGGTTACCAGAGCGCGATTGCCACACGAGGTCATAGTCCTTAACGCCGGCGGCCTCGGCGACGAGGCGAGAGGCCTCCGCCACCTGGCGGGAGTAAATATGTTTATCCCCTTCGGCACCTCCCACCGCATCGTGTGCCGTGGGCACCGAGTGCGCAGTGAAGAGCATACGAGTGCTAGCCAGCTTGTCGTCCGGAACCTGCGCGTAGGCCTCCCGGACAGCGGCAGCCATTTCCTCTACAAACTTCGGGTGATCGAAGAACTGGCGCAGCTTGGTGAAGGTTATGTCTGGAAGGTTCTTATCCTCAACGTGCTGACGCAGGGCAACGATGTCTTCGTTGTATTGCCGGCAGGCGCTGTAGCCGCCCCAGGCCGAGGTGGCAAACACGGCGACGCTGCGCACTCCGTCCGCTGCCATCTGGTCAACGGCCTCTGTCCCAAAGGGATGCCAGTTACGGTTGCCAAAATAGACCGGCAGATTATGTCCGCGATCCGAAAGCTCTGCCGAGATATTGTCGATGATCTCTCGATTCAGTGCATTGAGCGGGCTTACGCCGCCGAAATGAAAGTAGTGCTCCCCTACTACTTCGAGGCGCTCACGGGGAATGCCACGGCCGCGGGTTACATTCTCCAAAAATGGAACAACCTCCTCGTTTCCTTCCGGGCCACCGAAAGAAAGAACGAGGAGGGCGTCAAATGAGGAGGGCACCGAATCGGTGCTGTGGGCGTTGCCCTGGGCAGTACGCAGTGTGTCAGTCATACAGCCCAGTCTAGCAACGCGCCTTGTTAGATCAGGCGCACGGCATAGGGGGCCATGCCGCCTTGGCGTACGGGGGTGATACTCACGTTTTGACCTGATTGTGGGGCTTCAACCATGGTGCCATCACCAAGATAGATCGCCACGTGCTGGCTGCCGCTAGGGCCATAGAAGATAAGGTCGCCGCGCTCCATTTCGCTCGGGGAAATCTTCGTTCCCTTCTGGTACTGGTAACCGGTGTAGTGCGGTAAGGAAATACCCACGCCGGCGAAGGCATACAGAACCAGACCCGAGCAGTCGAAACCAACCTTGTTGTAGTCACCGTGGGAGTCTGCAACGCCTCCATCACGGATGCCCTTGGTAGGGCCATTTGCGTCACCGCCGCCCCACGCATACGGAACACCGACCTGGGAGGTGGCACGCTCAATCACGGTCTCGATCTTTGCTTCGCGGGAGGCGTCGCCCAGCGTTGCCGATGCCTCCTTGGTCACGCTGTCGGTGGTATCAAGCTCTTCTAGGACGCCGGACAGATCGGAGGCAAGAGAATCCTCGTCCTCAGTGGACGTCGTCGTGGATGCCGAATCACTTGTCGACGTCTCGGTGGATCCCGCCGCCGTAGATCCCGTGCTCTCCCCTTCGCCCTGAAGGGCAAAGAGCTTCGAAGAGCCCTGCACCAGTGCGTCGATCTCGTCCTGGGTCAAGCTGTTGTTGTGGTTAGGCTGGGACGCCGCCACCATCGAGGCGACGGTTCCAACTACGCCGATGCCGAGGGCAACCGTCTCAGGATCGATGTCACCCGGATCAAAAGAGCTGCCGCCTCGGGGCAGCCCCGTCTCCTTCTTCTCAGAGCCCGTTGCGCGAGTAGAAGACAGCTCCTGCACGTTTGGATCCGAAGCAACCGCGTCTGCAGCGCTTGAAAGTTCCTTCATTTCCTCCGCAGAGACCGTAGGGGTCGACCGCTGCGCTTGGAGCGTAGGAGTCTTGGCTTCAGAGGCCGAAGGGCCAGCCGGTGCGTCGGTCGTGGACTCGGCGGCAGTCGTTGTGCTGGCGGGCTCGGACGGGGCTACCGTGGGCTCGTCGGCGTCGTCAGCGGTCTCGGTAATGTCCTGCGTATCGCTCTGCACCTCCGAAGTCAACGGCCCATCATTGACCTCCAGACTAGTCTCAGGGGTTGACTCTTCATCGCCGTCAAGCCCCTTAGCCTGATTGAGGGCCTTATGGAGAGCGGAGAGTTGTGAGAGAAGATCATCGCGTTCGGACGCCGAATCCTTGATGGAGGCTTCGGAGGCGGTGAGCTGATCGCGTGCTGCGGTCTCGGCATCAGCGGCCCGGTCCGCGCGCTCCTCAGCAAGCTGCTGGGTCTTGCGAAGCTGAGATTCCTTATTGGCCTTTTCCGTCCGCTGCTTTTCCAAGTCACGCAACACCGCCTGTTGCTTATCGGATTGCGATCGTAGATAGGACTGGCGCTCGAGCATATCCGAGCGGGCGTCTTTACCTGCTGCATGCGCAACAGTGTCGGAGGTATTGGCGCGGCGGTAGGCCGAACGTGAGACCTCGTCCAACTTTGCTTGCGCATCCGCGACATCCGCCTGCGCGGCGTCGAGTTGCTCGCGCGCCGTCGTGGTCCCCTGGCGTGCCTGGGCCGCCTTGGTCCGAGCGTCGTTGAGATCGACGAGCGCCCGGTTCACAGATTCGCGTTGGATACCGATGGCCGCTTCAGCTTGAGCGATACGTTCCTCGATCTGCGCGATAGCGCCGGCGAGTTCAGCGATGGACGGATTATCGGAGGATAGCAGGGAGTCGATGTTGAGCTGCTCAGGTTCCGCCGCCACTGCAGGAGTGAGCGAGGAGGCAGTAGATAAGGCTGCAGTGGTCGCAATAGCAGCGAAGGCTGCTTTGAAGCGCCGGAAGCCGAAGGATGATGTGGTGGCCACGAGAGTTATCTCCTAGACACCTACCCATGTAGTTGTGCATCCCTACAGTATTTCCTCATGGCTGGGCGAAGCCGGATGCGGCAGCAGAAAACGCCGCCGGGACTTGAGGATGCTTCTTCGCCAATAGCGAGTAGGTACTGCGGGGAGCGTCGCCTCCCCCACCACTTCGAAGCTGAAAGGTTGCATGCGTGCCTAAGGAAAGCCGTGCGCTTCCTAGAGTTACGCCTTCGAGGCTGATGAAGCGGAGATGGATACGCGAACAAGAGTGGTCGAACGAGGCATGTACGTCCTGGCGCAGGCAGGAGTATTCCTGCGTTCGTGCCCCTAAAGGGCACTGTGTTCTGCCAACAACGGAGACACTAAAGGTACTGCGCAGGCGCTGTGTGTACACCAACGTCTCATCAGACCGCCGTCCCAATCTTCCAGTTGCAGAGCGTCCCTCGCTCGATAGCGAGTACGCCTAGGACTAGCCGCGATCCGACGACGAAGGGGCACACCTCTGGCTGAGGGCCACGTCTCTCACGGTTCCTCCTCGCTGGACGCCGCGCTCGTGAAAGCAGCAACTCGCGCCCACATGGCACGAGTGCCCGCCTCCATGGCTGGCACCCAACCGGAAACCGGAAGAGCATACGGCCGCTTCTTGCCCGCTACAAAGACGCGCACAATGAAGTGTGTGAAGCCTCTTCCACTCGGAAGGTAGGTGTTTCGATTTTTAAAAGTTGAACACTGGTACCGACTGCCTCGGGCAAACTGTTCCGCTACTCGCGTCAGCAGTGACACGACGTTCATCCACCAGGCGGTGAACCCCAACTGTTCCCTTCGCTCGTGGCGTGCTTCCCCACATACCCGTGCGACAAATCAATTGAGAGTCAAGGCTTGGTCCATGAACGTATGGAGCAATAGTCAACCCGTGAGTCGATACGTGAACCATACGTCACCGACACTCCATCTCGCACACTTTCCTCAATTTTCACATCAGCCACGTGCGGGCACAGGGCATGACAGGAGCACCTAACCTGCAATGACTTTGTTACCAAGGTGTGATTGTGATGTTTATCACGTTCGAGTAACGCCTACTTGTAAGGTCTGCTTTCGGGGCTACCTGGCAGTGAATGTACGGTGTCACGCCTTGAGGCTTGTCTCACCGACCGCTCTCGTGGTTGCTCCGGATCGCTACATTCGCCCTTCATGGCGGCCTGGGGCACGAAATTCCAACGGGACCACGTGACCCTTGGTGAAATTTCACGGCCCGGCATGCCTCTCAGTAGTGGATGCCTTGTCGTTCGGCGCGCGACGCCAACCACTCCCCCGCTTCGAAAGTAAAGGGATAGTGGTTGACTTTTGTCACTTCCCCACTCCCCCTGCCGTCAAGCCCCAACGAGTAGCGAAGTGCGCGCCGTAGTTATTCCGCCTATTTTTCGGCGATCAAATTGTGCCGAGCAGACGCGCGGAAGGCTATCCATCCGACGGCCGAAGCGAGGCAGAAAAGGAGCCCCAGAATGATTCCCCATGGTGCCGAAAAATGGTCAGCGGTGGCATAGAAATCATTGAGCAGCGTGACCTGATCGAGACCGGTTGGCAACGCATCTTCGGCCGCCTCCAAGGTTGCGCGGTCATAAGAATTGCTCACCGCGGAGACCTTCATGGGCGCCTGCAAGATGACAGTGTCTAGCCCTGTCTGTCGCTGGAGGGTTGTCGCTAAGTCGCGGAGATCCGGAATCTTCTCCGGGAAGACGTCAACCACTGCGATACCGTGTCCGGGTTGTAATGAGGCTGAGATGTGGGCCTGGAGGTCGTCGTCAAGCGCCAGCTCCGGATTAGAGAAGGCAACGCCGTCGGCTGACAGCTGTGCGGCAATATCGTCTACATTTACGTCCGCCGGGATCATTTGCCACTCCTCGTTATCTTGTAGCGCTTCGGTTCCCCAGATTCGTGGTCGAGCCTAAACCGCCGGACCCGGGCAAGCTTCGCGACGCGCCGCTACCCCCGAAATGGATGAAACAGAACGCGCGTACTGTTATAGTGGTGTCGACCGAGGGTTCTTACATCTACAATGTATTAGAGAACATGCGTGTTCAAAGATCGTCGACACGCTTGGCCTCCTGAAAGGTCAGTGCTAGTCGGATAGTTCGACGAACCCTCGACAAGTGTTCGATAACCCACAAGCGAAAAGCAAGGAATGGAGCTCCTTATGACTGAAAGCCTGAACTCCTTCGGCGCCAAGAAGACTCTTGAGGTCAACGGTAAGTCTTATGACTACTTTGACATCAACGCAGTCGAGGGCCTGGAGAAGCTTCCGTACTCCCTCAAGGTTCTGGCTGAGAACCAGCTGCGCTACGAGGACGGTAAGAACGTAACCAAGGATCACATCAACGCTTTGGCCAATTGGGATCCGTCCGCTGAGCCGGATACTGAGATTCAGTTCACCCCGGCCCGCGTTCTCATGCAGGACTTCACTGGCGTCCCTTGCGTGGTGGACCTCGCAACCATGCGTGAGGCTATCACCGCACTCGGTGGCAAGCCGGACCAGGTGAACCCGCTCAACCCGGCCGAGATGGTTATTGACCACTCCGTCATCGTCGAAGCCTTCGGCTCTACTGAAGCCCTCGAGAAGAACGTGGAGATCGAGTACGAGCGCAACCAGGAGCGCTACCAGTTCCTGCGCTGGGGTGCTGAGAACTTCTCCAACTTCCGCGTTGTCCCCCCGGGAACCGGTATTGTCCACCAGGTCAACATTGAGTACCTCTCCCGCGTGGTCTTCGACAACGACGGTCTCGCATACCCGGATACCTGCATTGGTACCGACTCCCACACCACCATGGAGAACGGCCTGGGCATCCTGGGCTGGGGCGTTGGCGGCATCGAGGCAGAGGCAGCGATGCTGGGCCAGCCGGTGTCCATGCTGATCCCGCGCGTTGTGGGCTTCAAGCTCACCGGCGAGATTCCGACCGGCGTGACCGCTACCGACGTGGTTCTGACCATCACCGAGATGCTGCGTCAGCACGGCGTGGTTCAGAAGTTCGTTGAGTTCTACGGCAACGGCGTGAAGGCTGTGCCGCTGGCCAACCGCGCCACCATCGGTAACATGTCCCCCGAGTTCGGCTCCACCGCTGCGATCTTCCCGATCGACGAGGAGACCATCAAGTACCTCGAGCTCACCGGTCGCCCACAGGAGCAGATCGACCGCGTCGAGGCATACGCCAAGGCTCAGGGTATGTGGCTGGAGCAGGATGCTCCGGAGGCAGAGTACTCCGAGTACCTCGAGCTGGACCTGTCCACCGTGAAGCCGTCCATCGCTGGCCCGAAGCGCCCGCAGGACCGCATCCTCCTCTCCGAGGCCAAGGAGCAGTTCCGTAAGGACCTGCCAACCTACGCTTCCGGTGACGTCGTCGTCGACGAATCCACCGTTGAGGCCAAGCGCATGACCGCCGAGGGCGGCGACGAGAACTCCCTCGTTGACGTGACCGGTGGCCTGAACAAATCCCGCGCAGGCGAGGGTGAGTCCGCTGCTAAGGGCAGCTCCGGCCGCCAGTCCAACCCGGTGACCGTCACCTCCCCGAACGGCGGCGAGTACACGCTGGACCACGGTATGGTTGCCATCGCTTCCATCACCTCCTGCACCAACACCTCCAACCCGTCCGTCATGGTCGGCGCTGGTCTTATCGCACGTAAGGCTGCTGAAAAGGGCCTGAAGTCCAAGCCGTGGGTTAAGACCATTTGTGCTCCGGGTTCCCAGGTTGTCGATGGCTACTTCCAGCGCGCAGACCTGTGGAAGGATCTGGAGGCCCTGGGCTTCTACCTCTCCGGCTTCGGCTGCACCACCTGTATCGGTAACTCCGGCCCGCTGCCGGAGGAGATCTCCAACGCCATCAACGAGCATGATCTGGCTGCTACCGCGGTGCTTTCCGGTAACCGTAACTTCGAGGGCCGTATTTCCCCGGACGTCAAGATGAACTACTTGGCTTCCCCCATCATGGTCATTGCCTACGCTATTGCCGGCACCATGGACTTCGATTTCGAGACCCAGCCGCTGGGCCAGGATCAGGATGGCAACGATGTCTTCCTCAAGGACATCTGGCCTTCCCCGCAGGAGATCGAGGACACCATCCAGCAGGCCATCTCCCGCGAGCTCTACGAGGCTGACTACGCCGACGTGTTCAAGGGTGACGACGCATGGCGCAGCCTGGACGTTCCGGAGGGCGAGACCTTCAAGTGGAACGAGGACTCCACCTACATCCGCAAGGCACCGTATTTCGACGGCATGCCGACTGAGCCGGAACCGGTTCAGGACATCAAGGGCGCTCGCGTTCTTGCTAAGCTCGGTGACTCCGTGACCACCGACCACATTTCCCCGGCCTCTTCCATCAAGCCGGGTACCCCGGCCGCTCAGTACCTCGATGCCAACGGTGTGGAGCGCCAGGACTACAACTCCCTGGGTTCCCGTCGTGGTAACCACGAGGTCATGATGCGCGGTACCTTCGCTAACATCCGCCTCCAGAACCAGCTGGTCGACGTCGCTGGTGGCTACACCCGCGACTTCACCCAGGAAGGCGCACCGCAGGCCTTCATCTTCGACGCCTGCGAGAACTACAAGGCAGCCGATATCCCGCTGGTTGTCCTGGCAGGTAAGGAGTACGGCACCGGTTCCTCCCGTGACTGGGCTGCTAAGGGCACCAACCTACTTGGCGTGAAGGCTGTCATCACTGAGTCCTTCGAGCGCATCCACCGCTCGAACCTCATTGGTATGGGCGTTATTCCGCTGCAGTTCCCGGAGGGCGAGTCCCACGAGTCCCTCGGCTTGGACGGCACCGAAACCTTTGACATCGAAGGTATTGAGGCTCTCAACGAGGGCGGCATTCCGAAGTCGGTTCACGTAACCGCCACCAAGGAATCCGGCGAGACCGTTGAGTTTGATGCCAAGGTTCGCATCGACACGCCTGGTGAGGCCGACTACTACCGCCACGGCGGCATCCTGCAGTTCGTTCTGCGCCAGATGGTCAAGGCCTAAACCACCCTTGCCCACCATGCAGGTTCCCCGGATACGGTGCGGCCTGCATAGTTAGGCGGATAGGCCAGCTAGCAACATCGAGTGCTGGCTGGCCTTTCTGCTTCTCTCCCCCTCATCCCCTCATACTTCTGTCACCTGTCTACCCCCAGCCGTGCTTTAAGGAGCTTTCCCCAACCATGCCGATTATGAGCGACTCCGAACTGAACCGCCGCCGCCATGACATTCTGGTCGGTGCACGCAGATGCTTCGCTGAGCACGGCTATGAAGGTGCCACGGTTCGACGCCTCGAAGAAGCCACGGGCAAATCGCGCGGGGCTATCTTTCACCACTTCGGCGATAAAGAGTCTCTCTTTTTGGCCCTGGCCCGGGAAGACGCGGCCCGCGAAGCCGAGGTTGTAGCAAACAACGGTCTCGTTGAGGTAATGAGCGAGATGTTGCGTCACCCAGAGCGCCACGATTGGCTCGCCACCAGACTCGCGGTGACCTCGATGTTGCGCACCGATCCCTCCTTCGCTGCTCGGTGGCATGAAGAGCAGCAGGTTTTGGATAAGGCGGTTCGCGCGCGCTTGGAATCAAACGCCGAGAAAGGCCGGCTGCGCGACGACGTCTCTATTGATACCCTCGTGACTTATCTGGAGACCTTCATGGACGGCTTTATCAACCGCCTGGCCCTCGGGGACACAAAGAATCTAGAACAGGTGTTGTCCTTAGTAGAGCAATCGATTCGTGGCCCACACGCCGGTCACTAAGCGCTTAACACTCAGTGCCGGAGTGTGGTTGACGCTACACTGTGGCGCATGGACCATACTCCCCTACAGCTTCCGCGGACGCAGTGTGGAATTAGTCTGAACGCCACACCCCTGCTTGCCCCGAAAGAACAGCGTGCCCACGATGCTCAGCCGAGCCCGCGAATGGACAATTCAGGGATCCGCGAGGTCATCGAGGAGGCTGGGCCCCAGCCTGGGCGCCTTAAGCTCAGCGACCTGGCAGTCTGGGTCATCATAGGTCTAGTTGGACTATTTATGTGCAACATGACGTTCTCTTTCTTCGCTGGTGATTTTGGTCCTCCGCGATTCAGCTTCTCTGACATCGGCATATTTTCGCTAATCCCTATCATTTTGTGTTTCCTCAGCGCGACCTTTGTCGCTGTGAGCCTGTGGAACATCCTCAAGGAAATCGGTAAAGCTCGGCGTTTGCGCACCGCGTGGCGCAATGGCTGGGTAGAATACCGTCCCGCTCTCATCGGTGAGTTGGTTTACCTGCGCAGCAAAACCGAAGGTCCCGATGATCGTGAACGGACCTATTTCTATTACTCCGCGCCGCTCATGATCCTTCAATCAGACGGCGCACTGGCGAAGGCCATGTCCGGTGAGTTCCGCGCAAACAACCCGAACTGGTTGAGATCACGTGGCGCTGCACTGGCAGAGGGCTCCCGGATCGCTACCGTGGATACTGCGAACAATAATGGCTGGACCGTCGCTGCTTACCGCACCGACGGAACGAGCTCAGAGGCGGAACTCTCCAATGGACTCACCGGCCGCCAAGTTGATGCCGTTCTCCAATTCGCCGAACAGCATTGGGTGCGCTAAGCCGCTGTTCGATTGGTTGGTCCGCCGCCCAACACGGGTCCTACTCCCCATTGGGTGTTGAACCGACGAGAAAGGCAGCTCTAACCCCTTTACACTGTGATCCATGACGCAATCTTCTATTCAATTGCCTCGGTCACCGCTGAAATTTGATGCAGCCAGCGCCGGCTCCCTCGCGCCTAAGGAATTAAAGGAGCACGATCAGCAGCCGAACCCTAACGTGGACCGCAGCGGTATACGCGAAGCTATCAATAGTGTCGGGCGACCGATCGGCCATACGAATCTCGGCGCGATCATCTTTGGATTCATCTTCATCTCCATGGGTGTCATGTCCCTATTCTTCACAGTGTTCCATGTGCTATTCCTCTTTGTCCTATTTCCGGGCGCAGACGGAACGAACGGCGGGATACCAATAGCCAGCATTATCAACGGGCTTGCCGCACTGGTATTCATCTTTGTCGGAGTCATGCTCGTGCGGGGTCGCTGGGGAAGGAGAACTAGGTTGCGGACCGCCTGGGCGAATGGGTGGGTTGAGTACCGTCCTGCGTTAATCGGGGAGCTCGTCTACAAGCGCCGCGTCGACTACAACGACAACACCGACTACTATTACACCGCCCCGATACTCATCTTGCAGCCAGACGGCTCGTTGACAAAGGGCATGACAGCGGAGTTCATCGCTCCGAACCCGAATTGGCTGAAGCTTCGCGGCCGGCTGCTCGCCGATGGCCCCCTTGTCGCCACCGTTGACTTCAACCACAATAACGGCTGGAGTGTGGTGGGATACCGCGCCGACTCGGACAAACCGCAACTAGAACTCCAGCATGGTCTGCGCAAGAAGAACATCGAGGCGGCGCTGTCTTTTGCTGAGCAGAACTGGGTAAAAGGTTAACGCTCAACAGCGTGCCATCGTGACGCCCACCTTCTTCAGGAGCCCACCACAATGTCTCAGCAAGCGATAGCCCCCTTCGACTTTCCGGATCATGAATACTCCGAAAGGCTCATTCCTCGTAGCTTAAGGGAAGTATCTTCGCCAAACCCTTCTCCTACAACAGCTGCCGTCGGTCGCGCCATTGCCGCAGCTGGGCCACTGCCGGGTGGATCCACATCTGGATGGAAGAACCTGCGAACCAACCTCATCGTGGCGGTAGTGCTACTCGCTATCGCGATATCAGCCATTATCGGCGAAGATACGTCCATCAGCTCGGGGTGGAAGGGATTGGCCGTCGCAGTCTTTGTCCTCGTGCTCGTGGTCGCGGCAGGGAGACAGATTCGGTCCATTCGCAGTTCGACGTGGGGCGCACGCCGACTGGGCACCGCCTCAGAAAAAGGCTGGATTGAGTACTATCCCGCTCTGCTCAGCGAGATCTGGCAGACCGGTCGGCACGTGCCGCATGCCGATCCCACCGAGTACTACTACAAAGCCAAGGTGCGCCTCTTCCTCCCCGACGGCACGGTTCAAGAAATCATCAGCGACGAGTTTGAATCCCACACGTCTCCCCGGTCCTTCCGCGAGCAAGGTATTGCCGTGGTGCGCTTCCAAAGCCAAGCCACCTTCGAGCACACCACGGGGTGGTACATCGCCGCCCACCTCGCTACTAAACCTTTTCGCCAGGCGAGCTTGCACAACGGTCTGACCCGCGAGCAAGTAAGTGCTGGCCTTAACGCCGCGGCGTCTCCTGCATCCTAGATGTCCTTAACGCTGCCTTCACCATCGATGAACTCCAGAGGCGAGGCCGGGAAGCTATCGCGGCGAGCAACCTCAGCGACAACCTCGGCGACAAGCTCCCGGGAAGTCGTCATATCGCTGGTGCGCTCGGCATCGCTATCGAGCACAGTGATGCCCTGGGAAGGCTCTTCCGTGAGCGCTGCAGGACCCAGAATGAGGTAGTTGAGATCCGTCGAATTCAGCTTATTGTCTACGGCCTTCTTGGACTCCACGTAGGCGTACCACGACTCATCGGAAGGATCGGTCGTGTTCTCCGTAGCGCCGATGTAGGAAATCATCACGTAGGCCGGGGTGTGCTTCCCCTCCTCCGCTAGCTTCTCCAAGCCAGCGATGGAGGCAAGTGCCGCATCGCGGTCGACTGCCCACGTCACTTCCGCACCCGCGCGGCCACCGTTTCCAGCGCCCCACACGACGACGTCATAGTCAGCCAAAAGCTCTGCCCAGTCCTCAACAGAAAGCTCGGTGAGATCGCGCACCACTGCGGTGGCGCCTAGGGCTTCAATATCAGCGACCTGGTCGGGGCTACGGATAAGGGAATGGACGGTGAGGTTGGCGTCGACAAGCTTGGGCGCCGCCAAAAGCCCAACCTTTCCGTGGCCGCCGATGTACAAAACCTTCTTGCGTGCAGTTGTTGTCGTATCAGTCATGTGCGCCACCGTACGCGCTATCTGATCTCACTGCAGGACCCCAGGGCAGCTGGAAAAACGTACAGGTTACAATCTAGTCATGATCGCCATCATGACTGTTACCGGTGTCGATAACACCGGCATTATCTCCGCCGTGTCCACCGCCCTCGCAGAACTTAACGTCAATATCGTTGACGTCTCCCAGACGCTCATGTCTGAGTACTTCACCATGATCTTGCGCGTCGAATTCGATGAGAACGAGGTCAGCATCCAGCAGCTCCAGGAGCGGATGAACACCGTCGGTGAGTCCATCAAGCAATCCATTCGCGTGCAGTCGGAAGCGCTGTTCACCGCAATGAACGAGATTTAGGGACGATAACCAGTCATGCTTAACCGCTTCAATACCGCCAGCATTCTCGACACCATCGAGATGATCGAGAAGTACCGTCTCGATATCCGCACCGTCACTATGGGCATTTCGCTGCTCGGCTGCACCCGCTCCACTATGGAAGCCACCGCCGAGGCCGTGTACGACCTCGTGACATCCCGCGCCGCACACCTGGTTGAGGTGTGCGAGGGAATCGAGGCCGAGCTCGGCATCCCGATTGTCAACAAGCGCATCTCTGTCACCCCCATCGCGCTCATCGTGGCCGGTATCGAAGGAAACCCCGTGGACGTTGCCCGCGCGCTGGATCGCGCTGCCGCAGCGACCGGTGTTGACTTCGTCGGTGGCTACTCCGCGCTCGTCGAAAAGGGCGCAACGACCGCCGAAAAGGCGCTTATCCGTTCCATCCCGGAAGCCCTGGCAGAGACAAACCTGGTCTGCTCCTCGGTGAATATCGCTTCCTCCCGCGCCGGCATCAACATGAATGCTGCGGCACAGATGGGACGCATCATCAAGGAAGCTGCCGAGCTCACCAAGGAGCGCAGCGCCATCGGCTGCGCCAAGCTCGTGATCTTCTCCAACTCCGTGGGCGATAACCCCTTCATGGCCGGTGCCTTCCACGGCATTGAGGAACCGGACTGCGTCGTTTCCGTAGGTGTATCGGGCCCGGGCGTGGTCGATCGCGCGCTCGGCTCCCTTGAGGGCGCCACCCTCAACGAGGTCGCCGAAGAGGTCAAGAAGGCGGCCTTCAAGGTCACCCGCGCCGGCCAGCTCGTGGGTGAAATGGCTTCGGAGCGCCTCGGTGTCCCGTTCGGCATCATTGACCTCTCCCTTGCTCCCACCGCAGAGCTGGGTGACTCCGTCGCGCACATCCTGGAGCACATGGGCCTCGACCAAGTGGGCACGCACGGCACCACGGCAGCGCTCGCACTGCTTAACGACGCCGTCAAGAAGGGCGGCATGA
>NZ_KV794799.1:0-5044 GCF_001808895.1 Corynebacterium sp. HMSC070E08 | reverse complement strand
CCATCGCCGGCATGATCGCGGACGAAGCCGCCATCGGCGTGATGAACCATAAAACGACCGCCGTGCGCGTTATCCCAGCCCCTGGCACCAAGGCTGGCGACGAGGTCAACTTCGGCGGCCTTCTGGGCTACGCTCCGGTCATCCCGGTCAACCAGGTGGGCAACTCCACCTTCATCAACCGCGGTGGCTTTATTCCGGCGCCGGTGCACGGTTTCCGCAACTAGTCAGCGCACGAAAGTCTGCATCGCCGCCCAAAGCAATGGGGTGTCCTTAACGTGGCCGTCGCGAAACCACGCTTCCGCACGGTCACGTTGCCACAAGTTCATTGCACGCGCCGGATTAGATGAATCTAATGCTTCATCGGCTGCAAGAATCAGTCGCCGCAACGGTGTAGAGGGAAGGTATGAATCCGTGGGTATCGTCCACGAAGCAGCGATGACGTACTGAGCGCCCCGCAAATGCGCGGCCAAAGACAAACCCATGGGTTCGAGAAAAGTATGGTCGGTACCAGAACCACACCCAATGAATGCCACGTGTTCAGGGAACACGAACTCTTCATCGCTTAGAATCTCACCGGCGGTCAACGGATCGTGCTGCCCCGTGTCATCAACACAACACAAGTGGAGTGCTGATGATGCCCCTGAGGAGGTGAGGTCCTGTCCCACGCTAACGTGTCCCACGTACAGAAAAGCGGAAGCTTTAGGCAGTACGGACTTGAGCCACCGGCGATCTAGATCACTACGTCTAGCTAGTTCAGAGAAAACGGTCGCTGTGGGAATAAGGTTTCCAGTTCGCCGCCCTAAAAGTGCTGCTAGTTCATCGTTGTCTTGGGGTGGTCCCAGGACCGAGCCCAGCGCCGAAGTCGGTTGGTATCCAGGAACTTTAGGATCGATGACAGCTACAACCCCGCGCCGTGTTCCGTTAACACGCAAACGCGAAGCTCCTTTATCGCGGCGTTTCGCAAGGCGGGAAGCATTGCGGGGAATAGCTATAGCGACGTCCGCAAAGTCCAAAAGTAGCGTACGATGATTTCCTGCAGTTTCTGTTTGAATACGCAGGAGTGCCCATGGAATCCGAGCTGCAGTTGGAGATACATGGATCTTCATGCAAACGCGCTCGGCGCCATGCCCAGAACGTCGAATTAACGCTTGGGTCAGTTCAGTGGGAAGAAGACCATCAGCTAGTCTTGCCCCAAAATCCGCCGATTCTTGTGGAGAGGCCAATGGACCACTCAAGGCGCGGTCGAGCGCTTCCTCCGCAGATTCAGCAGGGCGAGCATTGGGCAATGCCTCCTCATAAAAGTTGAGAAGAGTCTGGCGTAGCGCTGGGTCAAGACGAGACGCGTGCGCGTCTTCCTCTCCTTCCCAGCGCCACGTGATCCAGCAAGTGCTTGCCTCAGCAAACCACAAGGTCAGGACTTGTTGCCCACTCACCACGTCTTACCTTGATTAACCGCAGGTAATCTTTAATTCGAACGGCTTCGTTTCCATGCTGGTCGGGTTTTGTGGATCGGTCACAATGCCCTCACCCGACACGGTGTAGCTGTCGCCTTCCTTCGTCGCCGTAGCGGAGCCCATCGGGCTACCCTCAGCGTAGGCCAGGGTATTTCCATCTGCATCCATCATTCCGACACCCTTCACCGTGGGGTTATCATCGGTGGAAAGCATTGCGGAGATACCAGCTGTACCGGAACCTACTGCGAGATTCATCGTGCCAGCTGCCTCCTGGCATACGATGGTTTCGTCTTCTACCACGATGGCCTGGCCATCAACTGTGGCTTCATAGCTTCCACCGATTGAAGCGGTCTTCGCATCTGCATTTGCAGACTCATCTTCGCTGTCGTTTGATTCTGCATTCGCATCAGAATCTGTACTAGAGTCTTCAGTCTTTTCAGCCTCGTTGGCAGCAACTTCGGTGGTAGCGTCCGCAGACTTTTCGCCGTTGTCGCCTTCAGATTGAGAACAGGCAGCGAGCGTTGTCAACGAGACGGCGGCAAGAAGAGATACGAGAGACTTAGTGATCTTCACTGGAGTTCCTTTCTTTGCATTTAGCTGTGCATTCGAGTGCCAGCTAGCCTCAGTATTGGAGAATGCTAGCTCTACCACTCACAAAACTGGTCCCCCAAAGGGGGGGATTCGATGTCTTCAATCAGTAAAGAGCAACGCACTCTTCGGCAAAGCTCAACCTGTCGCGAGCTCGCAGTCGCTCCTGAGCAAAGGCCCTAATACGGTTGCGCACTTCCTGGCTCTCGTTGACATCAACCCCAACTTGTACGACCACGTCAGTCCAATCTTGAAGCCATACCTCAGCTACCGTGAGACCTAACGGCACAGACGCGAACCCCCGCTTGTCGAGATATCCGTGGGCTAATTCCTCAGGTCCGCGAAGCACCCGCACCTCAAGGCCTTCACCGTTTGACTGCTTATCAGCGAGTAATACTTGGATGTCTAGCACCGGATTCGGAGCCGCTTCGACATGCCAGTGAACGGGATTCTCTGTCGCATCAACTACATGTGCTGGCAGCCCTTGCCACGCCGGGGAGGATGTACCACTAAAAATGGGGCCCGTGATCGCACACTCTTGAACTGTGCCCGCGACCAAAGCATAGTCAGATTGTGCCTGGTTGTCCCTTGTTCTGTTTAAGGACACTGAGGTGTCCTCAGTACGAGAAAACTGATACCCGTCGACGATTGTTTCTACCTGCATAGCCACGTCGTTCATCTCACGAACCAGCCCCTCATCACTCAGCTTGGGTACCCCATCAACGGCACTGGTCGGCCACCAATCTCGTAGCCACTGGCCATGAGCGAGCTTTCGAAGCGCCAGTAACGTCTCCAGATTCCATTGAGCAGCGACATTGAATGCTTTTCGCATGTTGGGGTTCTGCGCCGACTGTACAAATTCAACATGGGCAGGCTCTCCGATGAGTTCCCACAGCCAATCGCATTCGTCTTCGTCAGTGATCGTGATGCGTGGCCGGCTCCTTTCGGGCTCGTCGATATTCCACTCCAATAGCGCTCCCCTAGCTTCAACAGCTTGGATAAGTGGAAACTCTGAGAAACTAATAACGCCCGATGACCAGGCTCCATCTTTCAATGTCCACTTCATCAGGAGCTCCTCTCAAGAGACTTACGGATTCTTGCGCGGTGGTCAAGAATGACAGAACGGGTAATGCCGGTCAGCAATTCTTTAGGGCTTTCAGCCGGGGGACGTGGCCTAATTTCGCGACCGTGTAGTCGAGACCATAAGCGGTTCAACCAAGGCTTCCAGAAATCTTGCAAATCAGCAACGATCTTGGTTTGGTCAGCATGGATGGCTCCCCCAGCACATAATTGCCGTCGCAAGTGCATTACATATGCCTCCCTCCGTATTCTTTGCTGGAGCTCGCCTACAAACCCCTCTGCCGCTCCGACGTCGTCAGAATCAACGTGAAGCAGCGGAGTTAGCTGAGGTGCTATCACCGTGCCAACAAGGAATAGCGCTTGGCTTCGGGCATCGTGGAGGCCAAATGCATCCACTGCCCTTTCAATCTCTTCGATCACGATTTCCGCAGCTCCGACCTCAGAGTCTGCGTCCCGATGCCGAATTAACGCTGCCCGCACGCGCTGCTCAATGGTGCGGTCAAGCGGAAGAAATGCCGAACCTAACAACTCCGGTGGAACAAGGGGATCCTTCTCAGAAAGAGAAACTGTTTGCGTTTTAGGGACAATAGCTTCCAGAAACTTCTCAATAATTCCTTCTTGATCTCGCATTTCAAAAGCGATAGCCCGAACGTCTTCTGTAGCCACAAAGGCTTCAAGACTCTCCCCTGACTGATCAAGAAGAGCAAGCGCTAGCCGTTCACTAAGTCCATGAGTTTGAGGGGGTACTCTTCTGTTGTACCAAGAGGAAGTCCATGTCTTCTCCGCATAGTCATGCGTTTCCTTTGACCTCAGCACCTCCATCACTTCTCTCGTGCTGGGGCCAATCGTGTGTATGGAATCTAGTAGTGCACTAACGAGCTCGCTTACATCGCCCTCGGGGGCTCCCCTAGTAATGGCGAGCTCATAAGCTCGGGGATAATAAAGCTCCTGGGGATTCCCTTCCGAGATTCCCAGTGCTTGTCTCATTTCCTTGAACTCGAGATACCACAAGGACGTCCATGACAACGCCTCTCGGGAATCAACCAGAAGCTGGTACATCTCGGCAGCGTCCGCGGGGTTCAACAGTGCCTTGGCGAGATGCTTTCGTTCCCGCGGCCTAAAAACTAGTGGATCAAGTAGACATTTCTGTGTTCGTGCCAGAGGCAGACCCTTCTTATTTACTAGCGCAGGTGCGTCAATCTCTGCGGCGGTCCACGCATCCGCAATTACTGCAGTGCGTGGTCTCAAGTTAGCCATGGGCTTCGTTACCTCTCAACATAAGTGTCCAAATCATCGACAACAAATTCCAATCTGTGCTGAGATTATAGTGTGTTCGATTCCATAAAAGTGCGTACTTCGGCACGAGCTTTCAGAGCTCGATGTGAGGAAGCAAGCTCGAAAATGCGGGCTGGCGACGATTCGTGGCGAGAAACCCCTGTCCATTGGAATTCCACGAAATTAACTAATTCGGAACAGTGTTCTAAGGGTGTCTCTGAGCTCAGCAACCTGCTCTTAGAATTTCCTCAAGTCACTCGTGAAGCCAACCTTGCTTTGTCCATCGACGTTCTCCACGGAGCCCTTTCCACTATTGAGAGGAAAAAGCTAAGGGTCGACGACCCGTCTCAGTTGATGCGCCTCGAAGACCAACAATGGGTAATCACATTCAGCGTCGCTCAATCGCTTCGTTTCGCCAATAAGCTAGAGGAAGCCGAAAAGAGAGTCGCTGCACTCGAAGAACTAGCTCCGCGAACACTTGAACCTGTACAACGCACTTTCCTAACAAAAATTGAACGTGCTGCGTTGTTTATGTGCCAAGGACAACACAATCAGGCCGCTATAGCCTATCGAAACATACAAGCCTTAGCTCGAAGTCTCGGCACTTCTTATCTTTGAGGTTACCCTCGTTTAGTGGACACCCTATT